>JAFTAP010000019.1 GCA_017455525.1 Lachnospiraceae bacterium | reverse complement strand
TAAGCGAAATATGTAATTTCGCTTACTATAAAGCCTCCGGCGGATGCGCTCGGATTTTGTAAGGAAATATGCCGCTTTCAGCGGCCAAAATCCGACGCAGTAAACGCCAAAACGAAAAGAGTTTTGTCGTTTACTATACAACGGTATGAGTGAGATTTAAGAGGTGATTTTATGTATTACGGATATGGGTTTGATTGGACTTATATACTGCTTATAATCGGTATGATAGTTTCCGGTATAGCTTCTGCCAGGGTATCGTCTACTTTTAATAAGTATGCGAGACGCGGATCGACTACCGGGATGACGGGTGCTGAGGCGGCGCAGAAGATTCTTTATTCGCAGGGGATAATGGATGTAAGGATTGAGCATATATCGGGCAAGCTTACGGACCATTATAATCCCTCGACCAAGACCGTGAATCTGTCGGATGCGACCTATGGCTCTACATCCGTTGCGGCGGTCGGAGTGGCTGCGCATGAGTGCGGGCATGTCATACAGCATCATACGGGCTATGCTCCGCTTAATATAAGGACGGCTTTGGTTCCTGTTGCGAACATAGGATCTAGGGCGGGCATACCGATAATACTTATAGGCATGCTGCTCGGAGCTAATGAGTCGCTCATAAACATAGGCATACTGGCATTCTCCCTGGGAGTGCTTTTCCAGATAGTGACGCTTCCTGTAGAGTTTGACGCATCGGCGAGGGCATTAAAGCTGGTAGGAACTCTTGGCATATTGAACCCGGACGAAGTGAAGGATACGAGAAAGGTACTGAAGGCGGCGGCAATGACCTATGTAGCATCAGCCTTCGCGGCGGTGTTGTCATTATTACGGCTTCTACTGATATTCGGCGGTAACAGGCGAAGGAATTAATTTAAGTGGGGAATAAGATAAATACCAGAAGGATAGCATTAGATATACTTGTGAGATACGAGAGGGAGGGGAGAAAGCTTACGCCCCTCCTGCTTGATATATTGGAAGATTATGATGAAATGGACAGACGGGACAGAGCTTTCGTTGCAAGCCTTGCGGAAGGGGTGGTAGAGAGGCTTATAACGCTTGACTGGGTAATAAATGAAGTTTCTGACAGGCATACAGATAAGATGAAGCCTGTCATAAGGATGATAATAAGGCTTGGCGCTTATCAGCTTCTATTCATGGATCATGTGCCCGATTCCGCTTCCGTGAATGAATCCGTGAAGCTTGCGCGTTCCAAGCATATGGACGGGCTCTCAGGCTTTGTGAATGGTGTCTTAAGGGCAATCGCAAGGCTTAGGGATGAGGGCATAGAATATCCTGATGCGGAAACCGAATATTCCTGCCCGAAGTGGATAGCCGATACCTTTCGGTCATCTTTCGGTGATACAAATGCAGAGACGATGATAAAAGCAGGAATCGGTGCCGGGAAGCTGTATCTAAGAGTTAATCATTGTCTTATCGACAAGATTTCCTTAAAAAATAAGCTTATGGATGAAGGAATAGAAACGGAGACGGTTCTTACGGAAGATGGAGAGGAGCTTCCTTATACCTTGCTCGTGAAGTCAGGAAAGCTCGTGCCCTCGGAGTCTGAGAGCTTTAGGAAAGGTCTGTACTCCGTGCAGGATTTATCCTCACAGCGGGCGATATATGAATTATGGAATTGCATTTTAGTTTACATAAATAAGCGAAGCAGAGTTGACATAAATATAATTGATTTATGCGCTGCCCCCGGCGGAAAAACCTGCTTTCTTGCGGAGATGCTTGACGGGCAGAAAGATAAGCTGTCCGATGTAAGGTACAGCCTGAAAGCCTTTGATATATCTGATGCAAAGCTTAATAAAATAAGAGAAAACATTTACAGGGCAGGCTCGCACAATATATGTGCCTGTGTAAATGACGCCACGGTATTCAATGTGGAAATGGAGAGGAGTGTAGATATTATTATAGCGGATCTTCCTTGCTCAGGGCTGGGAGTAATAGGAAGAAAAGTTGACATAAAATATAGAACTAAACAAGAAGATATCGTAGCTTTATGTAAATTACAAAGAAATATACTCGAAAATGCGGCGCGGTATTTAAGGCCTAATGGAATCCTTATGTTTTCAGTATGTACGGTAACTAAAGAGGAGACTGCGGAGCAAGCTTCATATATTGAGAAATTAGGGTTACATAAAATATCAGAACGGCTATTTTTACAAGGTGTTGATCCATGCGATGGCTTTTATTACTCTATATGGCAAGGTCGCGGATAGATACGGTGCCGTTTGTGCGATCGAACTTATGAAGAGATAAAAATGATAAAAGATATTTTTGATTATACTAAGGGAGAATTAAAGGCAGAGCTTGAAAGCCTGGGAGAGAAGCCCTACCGCGCGAAACAGATATTTTCGTGGCTTCACGCAAGGAGCGCCGTATCCTTTGATGAAATGACAGACCTGTCTAAAGACTTAAGGGCAAGGTTAAAGGAGAAGTATTCCATAGGCGGGCTTAGCGTCCCCGATATGCAGAAATCAAAGCTTGACGGCACGAGAAAGTATTTATTCAGGCTGTATGATGGTGAGCTGATAGAAGGCGTGTTCATGGAATACAGGGAGTGGAATACCGCCTGTATATCTTCACAGGTAGGCTGTGCTATGGGTTGTAGGTTCTGCGCCTCTACCGTTGACGGATTAAGCCGGGACATGACAGCCGGAGAGATGGTACAGGAAGTATACGAGATGGAGCGAAGCACGGGGAAGAAGATATCGCATATAGTGGTTATGGGCTCAGGCGAGCCGTTACTTAATTATGATAATCTGCTCCGCTTCATAGATATAATTACAGATGGGGACGGCAAGGGCGTGTCCCAGAGGAATATAACCGTCTCCACTTGCGGCATAGTGCCTGCCATAGAAAGGCTCGCGATGGAAAAGCTCGGAAGGGAGCATCCGCAGATAAATCTTGCTATATCGCTTCATGCTTCTAACGATGACAAAAGAAAAATGCTTATGCCGATAGCTGAAAAATACAGTATGGCAGAGCTTGTCAGGGCATCGAGGTTATATTACGAAAAAACTCACAGGAAGATAACCTTTGAGTATGCCTTGGTTAAAGGCGAAAATGATTCGGAAGCTGACGCAAGGGAGCTTGCGGAGCTTTTACAAGGCATGCCTGTGCTCGTGAATCTGATTCCCGTAAATCCTGTAACGGAGAGCGGATATAGCCGTCCTTCGAGGGAAGCGGTCATTAATTTCAAAAATAAGCTTGAAAACTTTGGAATAAATGGTAGTATAAGGAGAGAACTCGGCTCCGACATAGACGGTGCATGCGGACAGCTAAGGATGCGTCATAGCAGGGACGCGAGGAGATAACGGCTGAAAGTGGCAAAATCTACGATCGGGGAGAGGTTTTTGTGCGTAAAAAGACAGACTAACCGTTAAAGCGGTATATGCCTGTCGCAGTATCTGGAGGTAATAAATGATAAAGACCTTTTCTATGACCGATATGGGTCAGAAAAGGAAAGTGAATCAGGACTTTGTTTATACATCGGAAAACCCTGTGGGGAACCTTCCGAATTTATTCATTGTGGCAGACGGTATGGGAGGTCATGCTGCGGGAGACTATGCCTCAAGGTTTACGACAGAAACCGTAGTATCGGATATAAGCGGGTCGCATGAGCAGAATCCCATACGGCTTATACGCCACGCTTACGAGACGGCGAATGCGGCAATAATAGAAGAAGCAAACCGGCTTCCCGATCATGAGGGCATGGGGACGACCCTTGTAGTTGCTACAGTCATAGGCGACACCCTTTATGTTGCAAATGTCGGCGATTCAAGGCTTTATGTAATAGACGACAGCATAAGCCAGATAACAAGGGATCACAGCCTGGTAGAGGAGATGGTAAGAGCGGGTGAGCTGGAAGCGTCAGAGGCCAGGAGCCATCCGATGAAGAATAAGATCACCCGCGCTATCGGCGGTGACTACGATATACGGGTTGATTTCTTTGATATGAAGCTCAATCCTGACGACAGGATACTGATGTGCACGGATGGGCTGACCAACATGGTCGAGGATGAGGACATAAGGATGATAGTTGACGGCTCACCTGATGTGGTGAGTGCAGTGCAGAGACTTATAGACAGGGCGAATGCGAACGGCGGTTATGATAACATAGGCATAGTACTGGTGGAGCCCTTTGCAGATGATTAAATTCTATCGGGAACTTAATCATCATGAAGTATATAACTTTATTGAGGTAGGAAATGATCAGTGAAGGAATAGTGCTGGCAGACAGATATGAGATTATAAGCAGGATAGGCACGGGCGGCATGTCAGATGTCTATAAGGCTATGGATACGAAGCTTTCAAGGTTCGTAGCTATTAAGGTCTTGAAGCAGGAGTATGCGGAGAATCAGAACTTCGTCACGAAATTCCATGCGGAGGCACAGGCTGCGGCAGGTCTTATTCACTCCAATATCGTGGGCGTGTATGATGTCGGAGAGGATAACGGGCTTCAGTACATAGTGATGGAGCTTGTCGAGGGCATCACGTTAAAGCACTATATTGAAAAGAAGCTCCGCCTTTCCGTCAAGGAGTCGATAAGCATAGCCATACAGATGGCACAGGGACTTGAATGCGCACATAAGGCAGGCATAATACACAGGGATGTGAAGCCTCAGAATGTCATCATCTCAAAGGATGGCAAGGTTAAGGTTACGGACTTCGGCATAGCGAAGGCGGCTACGAGTGAGACGATCACTTCTAATGTCATGGGCTCCGTGCATTACACCTCACCGGAGCAGGCGCGTGGCGGATATTCTGATGAGAAGAGTGACATATATTCTTTGGGCGTGGTGCTCTTTGAGATGCTGACGGGCCGGGTTCCGTTTGATGGCGATACTACCGTGAATATAGCCATACAGCATATACAGGATGCTATGCCGAGCCCTCGTGAGTTCGTAAATGACGTACCCATAAGTATAGAGCAGATCATATTCAAATGTACTGAAAAGAATTCTGACAGAAGATATTCTTCAATGTCCGAGGTAATAGCTGACTTAAAGCAGTCCCTGCTAACCCCAGATGAGAACTTCATAAAGCGTATACCTTCAGGCGGTGCCGGTGGGGCTACTAAGATGGTGTCTGAAGAGGACATGGTCTCGATAAAGAAGGGCACGGGAAATATAGATGTGGATCAGTCCCTGCTTGCCGCATATAACACGAATAAAGAAAGGAAGAGAAGCGAAGAAGAAATACCTTCGGAGAGACCTCGTAAGAGAAGGAGACCGGAGGAGATATCGGAAGAGGGCGTGCCAAGGCAGAGGAAGCGTCCGAGGGAAGCCGACGGAAGGGAAGAATTCGAAGAAGAGGAGCTTCGCCGCAAGAGGAAGGAAGCCGCCGCAAGGAAGAGGCGGGAGCAGGAGCGATTTGCTTCAGACATGGATAATGAAAGGAGAAGCAACAGGTCTTCATCATCCGGAAGAAGCAGGGAGGATGAAAGGCGGAGATCAAGGGCTGCAAACAGGCAGACAGGCAGGTCTTCTAGCAGGAATACGGACAGATACAGGGATGATGATATGGATGACAGGATGACCGCCATAATGAGGGTCATAGCAGTCATAGTCGGTATAATCATCCTGATCCTCATTATCTTCATCGCAAGGCGGGTCATAGAGGTAAGGGAGGGCTCTGTGTCGGAAAACTCTGTCGTGTCAGAGAATAAGATACTGTCAGATGTCAGAGGTCAGAGCTTCGATGCGGCTAAGGATGCCCTTGAGGCTATGGGCTTTGTCGTGCAGTCAAGCTATGAAGCATCTGACAGTGTGGAATCAGGGAAAGTCATATCACAGGATCCGGGGGCGGGAAGCCAGATTCCTGAAGGGTATGTCGTGACATTAGTCGTAAGCTCCGGGACAGGTAATATATCGGTTCCGAACCTTACTAACTCCACTGCCGCAGAGGCAAAGGTAGCCCTGGAGAATATGGGATTGTCCATACAGCTTACCGAGGGCACGTCAGACACGGTTCCTACGGGATCGGTCATATCGCAGAGTCCCGAAGCGGGGGCTATGGTGGCTCCGGGTTCTACGGTATCTGTAGTGATAAGTGTAGGATCAAGCGGGGCAGGCGAGGAAATACCGGCCGGAAGCATTGCGGTTCCCAATATCATAGGGATGTCCGAAACGGAGGCTAAGACCGCTCTTACTGCATCGGGTCTTTCATGGTCGTCCATAACAGAGCAGAATTCTGACAGCGTTGTAGAGGGCAAGGTAATGTCTCAGAGTATCGAGCCGGACAGCTTA
This sequence comes from Lachnospiraceae bacterium, assembly GCA_017455525.1. Classification (GTDB taxonomy): domain Bacteria; phylum Bacillota; class Clostridia; order Lachnospirales; family Lachnospiraceae; genus NK4A144. The sequence goes on along the minus strand of JAFTAP010000019.1, from coordinate 3,699 downwards.
GTTGCAAGCGGGACGAGTGTTGATTTCGTGTTAAGCTTAGGACCCGTCCAGGCGGAGCCTCAGATTTATTCACAGAATGTACAGGCGCCTGCGGGCTATGCCGCGGGTACTGCCGCAAGCATAACGCTGACGGGCAATAATTCCGGTAAGGTATATGGGCAGAAGGATGTGACTGAGTTTCCCGTAACCATACAGATATCGTCTGCTGACGTGGAAAGCTCGGATACGGCTGGTATATTTACCATCAGCTATACGGCTCGTGTTGAGGGCGTAGCAGAGGATGGCAGCGCATATACGACCGACCAGCAGAGCGTCGATACATCCCAGTCGATAGTGTTCTCTAACTGACAGGCATGACGAAAGCCAATAAGGAGAGAAAGGATTTATCTGCCAATAAGGAGGCCTCAGACAGGGATAGGCTGTACGGAAGGATACTAAAGGGAGTCGGCGGTTTTTATTATGTGTATACCGATGAAGGCACTTATCAGTGCCGGGCAAAGGGGCTTTTCAGAAAGAAGTCACTGAAGCCTCTTGCAGGCGATGAATGTATTATAGAGCTTACGCATACGGATGATGTGGAGGGTAATGTTACCGAGATCTTTCCAAGGAAGAATGCGCTCGTCAGACCGCCTGTAGCCAATATAGATCAGGCACTCGTGATCTTCGCAATGCATAGTCCTGATCCCGTATGGGGGCTTCTGGACAGGTTCCTTATCATGATGGAGCGGGAGGGGATACCGTCCGTGATATGCATTAATAAGGACGACCTTGCTTATTCCGGCGATATTAACGATGTCCTTAATATATATGGCAGATCGGGCTATAGGATAATCTTCACGTCAGCTAAGGAGCTTACCGGTATGGATGAGCTTAGGGAAACGCTTGACGGTAAGGTAACGTCGGTCGCAGGACCTTCTGGGGCAGGGAAGTCCTCGATAATAAATGCCATAACAGGAAAGCCCCTCATGGAGACAGGCGAGGTAAGCTTAAGGCTTGGCAGAGGAAGGCAGACCACAAGACATACGGAGCTTATCTATCTGTGGGATGACACGTTCATATTTGATTCACCGGGGTTTTCCGCAATGGAGCTTCCGGATATGGAAGAGAACGAGCTTGCAGGTTTTTTTCCTGAGATGTCCGGGTATATCGGTAAGTGCTATTACAGCGACTGCACCCACATACATGAGCCTGATTGTAAAATAAGGGAAGCCGTCTCAAGCGGAGCCATACCTGAGCAAAGATACGATTCATACGTTGACATATACAATGAACTGCATGAACGGAGGAAGTATTAAAAATGGAGTATAAGTTTCACCCCTCGATACTGGCGGCGGATTTCAAGAATCTGGGAGCTGACATAAAGAAAGTCGTAGCGGCAGGTGCCGACGGCATACATATAGACGTGATGGACGGTGACTTCGTGCCGCAGATATCTTTCGGTATGCCCGTGATACGCTCTATAAGGAACGCTACGGACGTGACCTTCGACGTGCATCTGATGGTTACTAATCCGGAAAGATATATAGAGACCTTCGTGGAGTGCGGCGCAGACATAGTGACGATACATGCGGAGGCGACGAGGGACGTGGAGAATGCCTTAAAGCAGATAAGGAGAGCAGGGGTCAGGGTAGGGCTCGCCCTTAACCCCGGAACCTCGCTTTCAACGCTTGACTATATTATAGACGATGTCGACATGGTTCTCCTTATGACCGTGAATCCGGGCTTTGGCGGGCAGAAGTACATAGAGAAGGCTACGAGGAAGATAAAGGCTCTGCGCGCTATGGCGCGCAATGAGGACAGGGAGCTTGACATAGAGGTTGACGGCGGAGTCATCGCTGAGAACCTGCATACGGTGCTTGAGGCGGGAGCTAATATAATTGTCATGGGATCGGCAGTATTCGGAGGCGACGCTGCGGCTAATACCAGACGCTTCAAGGAAGAGATAGAAAGGTTCTCACGATAAGGGATTTTATAGATAATAATATCAGAATAATAATAGCGGGCTTTGCCGCTGTCATTGTTTTGTGTTCCACATCCGGTATAACAGCGCATATCCTAAAAGGTAAGCCTATCAATACTGAACAGACGATAGAGCTTGGAACCAGTGTCAGCACGGACGCTTCTTACTATATATCAGGAAAGGAATGGATCATAGAGCATACCGAGGTTGATACTTCCGAGGTTAATAATATGAAGGTAGGCGATTATGAGGTAAAGGCATCTAATCCCTTTGCCGCATATACCTATATGGTGCATGTGAGGGATACTGTTCCGCCTGAGCTTTATATCGGAGAATCGTCCAAGACAGTGCTTGCTGCGGGGCAGGAATACGGCACTGATATCATCGGGGCAAAGGCTGAGGATCTTAGCGGACTTACCTTCATAAGGTATCTGTATGACGGACACGAGACGGGCAGTTTTTTATTTCCTGAGCCCGGAAGGTATGATGTCACGGTAAGGGCTACCGATGCCAATGCTAATAAGACGGAGAAGGAGGTAGAGCTTTTCGTTGACACTCCGCCGGAGTTTTACGGCGTGCATGATCAGTATGTGCTTAGGGGAAGCGACGAATCTGCACTTTTGCCTGTGTTTGCTTATGATGAAGTGGACGGAGGTCTTACGTCCGAGATAGTAACGGATGCTTCGGGAGTTGATTTTAATAATATCGGCACCTACAGGATAAGCTATGAGGCACAGGATGGATACGGGCTTAAAAGCGTCTCTTCCTGCTCAGTGCATATCGTGTCTTCGGCACAGCGGGTAAAGGCGCATGAGGATGATGCGAGCCTAAGTAAAGATGAGCTTTCACATATAGTAGAGGAGGAATATTTCACATACGAACCGCTAGCTTTTCCCGACAGAAAATGGGTGCAGGAAAACTGTGATCTGACACTCGTGAATTTATTTGTGAACCGCGATGACGGCAGCACGAGCAGCGGGTCAGCGTTTATCTATGATATAACGCCGGAATACGTTTATATGATCTCCGTGTATCATGTGACGGGGTTTCTTGAGGGAGAGAGGGTGCAGGTAATGTTTTTTGACGGGAGTAAAGTATATATGACTATGCACTCGATAAGGCTCAATGCGGGTAATGAGGCTTCACTTATAAGGCTTCCCATATCGGAGGTGCCCTATCATACGCTTGTAAGATTAAAGAAGGTAGCAACGAGCGATGAAATATATGATACGGTGAAGGCAGGAAGTCAGTTAATAGAGTTCTGCAAGAATTGGCGCGGAGGTGAAGTGGAAGACCTCATAAAGTATGTGCAGGTGATATCCTTCACGCTGTCCCCTATACAGAGCCGCTACGTGGATAATAATGAATACTTTGCCGCAACGAGAAAGTCGCTTAGCGGCATGAGCGGGACAGCGGTTTTTGATTACAGAGGTACCCTTGCCGGTATCTGCAGCAAGACCATGTATCCGCTTGACGAGGAGGAGTTAAAATACAGAGACGGCTGTGATTTCATACTTAAGGTTGATGGCATAGAGGCACTCATGGATAGGGTATCGGAGCTTGATAAGATGGAGAAAAGGGACCGAGCGGCCTCATAACAGGGTTCTTTCATGAAGCATAATTGATAACCGAATAGAGTCAGTTTATAGCGAGGGTTATAGAAATTATACAAAAGTTTCTATAACCCTTGATTTTTGTGCCTTGTAGAGGTATACTATCTATAAGTATAGGTATACGCC
>JAFTAP010000018.1 GCA_017455525.1 Lachnospiraceae bacterium | reverse complement strand
CCGAACATGAGGAAGTAGCAATTTGCGTAGCAAATTAGCGGATTCCGAATGGACGGAGCATGGCGAGAGCAGCTTGCTGCGTAGCCATGCGTAAGCATCATAAACAACGCAAAGGGGCTTTTGACCCCAGCATCATATTATTGTGCAATATATGAGGAAGATAGACGCTCTTACTAAGAAAAAGATTGCGGCAATCGGGATTTTAATTGTAATAATAGCTGCTATCGCAGCAGTCGCGGTTACTTTCTGCATGCCGATGTTAAAGCTTGCCGACGAACCGGAGGAGCTTCGGGCTTATATAGAATCTATGGGCTTATGGGGTATAGCATTTTTTATCTTTGTCTCTGCCGTACAGGTTTTGGCGGCGGTGATCCCCGGAGGACCGCTTGAGATAGCTGCCGGATATTGCTTCGGACCGATACTTGGAGCGATTGTTTCAGATATCGGTATGACGATAGGAAGCACAATAGTATTCCTGCTTGTCAGACACTTCGGCATGGCTTTTATAGAGATTTTCTTCTCAAAAGAAAAAATCGGCGCGATTAAATTCTTAAAGACCAACGGACAGTCGAGACTTGTGATATTCCTTTTATTTCTTATTCCCGGTACCCCGAAGGATATCTTAGCTTACGGAGTCGGGCTTACGGATCTAAGCCTTGCTTTCTGGATCTTCACTGTCTCTGTCGGAAGGCTTCCGTCCATCCTGCTATCCACCCTAAGCGGCGACGCACTTGGAGATAAGCGCTACGGTCATTTCATCATAGTCCTTATCATAATATCCGCACTTGCTGCAATAGGAGCAGCATTCTATCGCAGATGGACTAAGGAACAGCAGAATACCGCCGGTTGACTTGTCACATAGGCGTCATCGAGGAAACCGCAGAGAGGCGATATTGTGCAGAGCCGGTGCTTAACGCCATGTTTGCGGCGTATTTTGCGGAGGCTGACAGGCAGGGCGTAAAGATTGACGCAGAGATTGATATTACGGAGCTTCCCAAGGAGGAGGCAGCCACATTTTCCATAGTATGCGCGAATCTGATAGAGAACGCCACGCATGCGGTATCAGGACTTGATGAGGATGAAAAACTGATCAGGGTGCGCGGAGTTCAGTCCCCGAAGCTTATGCTCTCCGTGAGCAATCCCTATGAAGGAAGCATAATGACAGATGATGAAGTTATTCCGATCACGAGCAAGGCAGGTCACGGCATCGGCTTCAGGTCGATAATGGATTATTGCGAGAAGCATGATGCTGTATGCGATTTTAAGATACAGGACGGATGGTTTGCGGTGAGGATTGCGAAGAAATAACGGTTACAATTCAGCGGCCTACCAGTCCGCTGAATTGCAACACGCACGCCGCCATGCAGAATCGGCTAAAGCCGATGGGCAGCGTGCCGACAAGTCAACGTTATTGCCCCGTAGGTCTACGCTCCGCTCCGGTCGCCGCTAAACAGACAGCCACTGGCTGTCTAGCGGCCCGCGGCAAGCGCGTGGCTCGGCACTGAATAGTAACAAGTAACGTCGATTACAACATGCTTCTAGTTTAGAAACGGTAAATATGGTAAAATAATTCGTTAAGTTAAATAACGAAGCAAAGGGAGCATGATTCCATGAAGATACTGATTGTAATACCGGCGAGGGGCGGCTCCAAGAGGATACCCCGTAAGAATGTAAGGATGATGAACGGCAAGCCGCTTATCCTTTATTCCATAGACAATGCGTTAAGAGTTTCTGATAAGTATGACGCTGATATATGCGTCTCTACGGATGATGAGGAGCTTGGGGGCATAGCGGAGAGCCGTAATATAGAGATAATCTGGCGCGACCAGAGCCTTGCGGCGGATAATATAACCCTTGATCCCGTCATATATGATGCGGTGAAGAAGATGGAGAACCGCAGGAAGGAGAATTATGACATAGTCATAACTATGCAGGCGACTTCGCCTACGCTTCGGGTGCAGACTCTTATAAACGCCCTTGAAGCCTTCATTGATTCGGATTACGACACAATGATATCCTGCGTGAACAGGCCGCACCTCTCATGGCGCAAAGAAAACGGCAGGATAGTAAAGAACTACGAGAAAAGGCTTAATTCACAGGAGCTTCCGCATAACTATCTTGAAACCGGAGCCTTCCTTATCACGAGGCGGGGCTGCGTAACCGAGGATTCCCGCATCGGCGAGGATATCACGGTATATGAGACGGCGCAACGTGAGGCGATAGATATCGATTCGGAAGAGGACTGGATCTCGGCTGAATCAATACTCCGACGCAAGCGCATAGTGCTCAGGTGCGTTGGCAGGCAGGAGCTTGGCATGGGGCATATCTACAGGTGCCTGTCCTTTGCGAATAAGCTCATAGGTCACGACATACTCTTTGTCACGGATTCTGCAAGCACCATTGGCATAGCGAAGCTTGAGGAGTCTTATTTCCCTTATAAGATAATAGAAAACGATGCTGAGTATGAGAAGATACTTAAGAATTACATGCCCGATGTGATAGTAAATGACGTGCTGGACACCGAGGAAGCCCTTATTAAGTTAGAGAGGAAATACACGAAGCGCATCGTGAATTTCGAGGACATGGGACCGGGAGCGTTCTTTGCTGACGCGGTTGTGAACGCACTGTATGAGAATAACCCCAATAAGCCCTACAATGTCTATGAGGGCTCGGATTACTACTTCATAAGGGATGAATTCCTGATTGAGACGCCGAAGGAGTTCTCCGCCGAGTGCCGCAACGTGATGATAATGTTCGGCGGCGCGGATCCTGCGAACCTTACGGGTAAATTATACGAGATATGCCAGGTGCTTCATGCGAAGATGCCGCAGGTCGAGTTCCATTTCCTGACGGGCTTCGCATACTCGCACAAGGAGGAAATAAAGCCGATACCGGAGCTTAATATCTTCGTGCATCACGACGCAAAGCGGGTATCCAGCTATATGAAGCGGGCGGATATGTGCATCACGAGCCAGGGACGCACGATATTCGAGCTTGCTTCGATGGGAGTGCCTGCGATAGTCCTTGCGCAGAATGAAAGAGAGGCGGAGCATGTATTCGCAGGCATGGGAAACGGCTTTATTAATTTAGGCGTTGGCGAGAGGGTAGATACGCTCACGATAATAAAGACGATAATGTGGCTTGCCGACATGCCCCATGTGAGGGCTGAGATGCGTAATCTCCAGCTATCAAAGAAGTTTGAGAAGGGGCAGGAGAGGGTTATAAAGCTCATATTAGGTGAGGATTAGGGCACATTGAGGGAATGCAATCAGTAACAGAGCAGTTTATATCGGACATAGAGGATTGAGATAAGAAGATGCGCGTAGCGATAATAAACACAGTCATAGGCACAGGGAGTGTGGGTAGGATAGCCTGCGGCACGGCTGACGAGATAATTAATAACGGAGGCTCCGCTTTGTTATGCAGAGGCAGGGGGGAAGCCATTGAGGGATATGAGAATTACCGCATAGGCTCTGATCCTGATATGTTCCTGCATGGGATAATGACCCGCATAACCGATAAGCACGGCCTCTACAGCAGGAACGCCACGCACAGGCTTATACATCGCCTAGAGGAATACGATCCCGACATCATACAGCTTCATAACATTCACGGATATTATGCAAACTATCCGATCTTATTCGACTGGCTAAGAAGCTGCGGGAAGCCGATAGTCTGGACTCTTCACGACTGCTGGGCTTTCACCGGACATTGCGTGCATTATGAATACTGCGGATGCACGAAGTGGGTGAGAAGAGATGTAACTGATTCTGCGAATGATGGAGAAAATACTGAAAGATCAAGCGGAGATGGCCGGATCGAAGAACGGCCGATAGAGGGCTGCTTCGACTGTCCGGAGAAGAGCGAGTATCCGGCGTCATATATAAAGGATGCCTCAAAGTCGAATTACGCAATAAAGAAGGATCGCTTTACCGGCATACCGAATCTTCACCTCGTGACCCCGTCAGAATGGCTGAGGGACGCCGTCTCACGGTCATTCCTATCAGAATACCCTGTACAGGTAATAAACACAGGGATCGACCTTGATATATTCAAGCCGTCTTCCTCTGATATCAGGGAAAAGTATGGAATAGGAGATAAGATCCTGCTCCTTGGGATAGCTAATCCTTGGCGCGAGAGAAAGGGTTTCAATGACTTTGCGGAGCTTCATGGGATGCTTGAAGAGAAAGATCCCGGCAGATATGCCATAGCCCTTATAGGACCGCAGAACCCGCGACAGATCGAACTTCCGGAGGATATAATAAGGCTGGGTTTCACTGACAGCGTACAGGAGCTTGCGGAGTGGTACAGCACTGCGGATATTTATGTAAACTTAACATATGGCGATACTTTCCCTACCACGAACATAGAAGCCCTTGCCTGCGGGACGCCCGTGATAACATACGACGCAGGCGGCAGCGGCGAGATAGTCGATGAAGCTACGGGGATGATCATAGAGAAAGGAAATCTTGAAGCGGTGATCGGCGCCATAGAGAAGCTCACTGACAGTATTAATACAGAAGATTATGTTAACCGAAATAAAGACATGGCTGAAAGCTGTGTAAACCGTTCCAAGCTGTATCGCAAGCAAGACAAATACAGAGAGTATCATGAGCTTTATAAAAAGGTTTAGGAACTCCATAATACACATAATCGAGCTTATGATGTACGCTCTGTGCATGGCGGCTCTTTTTCTTTTGCTAGGCATCGAAAACTGGCAGATACTCAACATATCACGTACATCCATAATGATGGGAGCCACCTTTATAGTCATGGGCTTCCTTTTAGTGAGGGCATACGGTGGCTATGACGTAGGCGTGCGCAAATCAAGACCCATTGCCATATCCCTGGCGATAGCACTTGTTATAGATGATGTAATGACCTATCTTGTCCTTGTGATCATGAATACGAATGACGAGAACGGCAGGCGGGTAGAGTTCTCATCCTTTGGCTTTTTTATTCTTGCCATAATCATACAGATAATAGTAATAATTTTTTTTACCAATATCGGCAACGCCTTTTATTTTGCCGTGAATCCTGCGGAGAAGACGCTTATCGTGACAGGGCAGGCATCGGAGCATGATAAGATAAAGGCTGCCATAGATATATTCAATAGGCGATATACGATAACCGAGGCTACGGTTGCGGATGATAAGGGGCTGGAGGAATCAATAAAGAAGGCAGACAGCGTGTTCTTCTATGATGTTCCTAAAAAAAAGCTGGAGGAGCTGACCGGGATATGTTACGGTTACAAGAAATCGGTTTACATAAATCCTGAAATTTCTGACATCCTCTTACATTCGGGCAGGGAGCAGTTTTTTGCGGACCTTCCGTTTTATCAGGCGGGCGCACATCATATGACCTTTGAGCAGAGGGTAATAAAAAGGCTCGGTGACATATTTATTTCCCTGCTGGGGCTTATTATCGCATCTCCTTTATTCCTTATAGCTGCCTTAGCCATCAAGAGGGAGGACGGCGGAAGCGTTTTTTTCAGACAGGAGCGGGCAACCATCGGTGGAAGGGTGTTCAGGATAATAAAATTCCGTACGATGAGGGAAAACGCCGGGGTAGCCTCTGCGGTAAAGGATGACGACAGGATAACAAGAGCCGGAAGGTGGCTTAGGAAGTACCGTATAGACGAGCTTCCGCAGCTCATCAATATACTTAAGGGCGAGATGAGCTTAGTCGGACCCAGACCCGAGATGCTCGAAAATGTCGAGAAATACACTGCGGAGCTTCCGGAGTTCAGATACAGGCTAAGGAAGAAGGCAGGGCTTACGGGCTACGCTCAGGTCATGGGGAGATACAACACGACAAGCAGGGATAAGCTGATACTCGACCTGATGTACATAGAGAATTTCAGCATCCTAAATGATATCAGGATACTTCTACAGACTGTCACAGTGCTTTTTAAGGCAGACGAGTCCACGGAGGCCTTTGATGAGCAGTAAGGTATCGGTATCCGTCATAACGGTATGCATGAACGCCGCGAAAACCATAAAAAGAACTCTGGAATCAATGCTTGCCCAGACCTACGACGGTCCTATAGAGTATATAATAAAGGACGGAGGCTCTACGGACGGCACGCTTGATATAATACAATCGTATGAGGAGAGATTCGCAGACAGGGGAATTGCGTGCCTTGTCGTAAGCTCTCCCGATAATGGGATATACTATGCTATGAACGAGGGCATAGATTTAACACACGGCGAGCTTATAGGAATAATAAATGCGGACGATATGTACGAGCCGAAGTGCCTTGAGACAGTCGTGAAGCGGTATGAGGAGACCCGTTTCGACCTGTGCTTCGGGGATATCAGGATGATAATGCCGTCAGGCAATACATTCGTGAAGAAAGCGAGATACAGGAAGTACACGACGAGCCGGGACTGGAATCATCCTACGCAGTTCGTAAAACGCGAAATATACGATACATTCCGCTTTCGCTGTCAGAACATATCAGATGACATGGACCTATACTTCGCAGTGAAGAAGAGTGACGCGAAGATAGAGGTAATTAATGAGATCTTGGCGGATTTCACTATGGGAGGGGTATCGTCGAATATCCCCATTAATGAAGTTCCTGAAAGAATAGCCCGACGCTACGAAGTATACCGTCACAACGGCTACAGCAGAGCATATATATTTGAGTGCGTGGCATTTGAAGTTATAAAATATCTGGGAACGAGGTTCGGATAAGCTATTTCTGTGTTGTGAACCTTTTATATGCCGTGATAAAATAAATTCCAGAATGCAGACGGATTGATGATTGTGGCGGTTTGATCCATTGATCGGAGGCTTGTTATGAGAAAGAGTTTGTCATTGTTTCTGATTGCAGCATTGCTGCTGATATCAAATGTTAGCTATGTTTATGCTGATACTAAAGAAAAAACAGACACTTCGGTTTCGGAGTCCTCCAATTTACTAGAAGAAAATGCTGATATAGAAATCGTATCAGAAGATACTGCTATTGAAAATGCATCAGATACTATAGAGGATGAGCCCGCTGCAGAAGAATCCCCAGATGCGGAAGAAGATGAGGCCGTCTTAGAAATATCAGACATTTCAGAAGATGAGATTGTCATAGAAACTGTCACGACGGAAGACGGCAAAAAAACGGCTAAGTGCAAGATTACGGTTAAAAATCCTGTAAATGTCAAGAGCGTGAAGCTAAATAAAAAGACCGTAAGCATCAAGAAGGGTAAGACCGTGAAGCTGAAAGCTACCTTGAATCCGACGAATGCAACTAATAAAAAAGTCACATGGAAGAGCAGCAACAAGAAGGTGGCGACCGTAACCTCCTCAGGGGTAGTAAAGGGTGTGAAGAAGGGGACGGCGACCATCACGGTGACTACAGCAGATGGCAAGAAGAAAGCCTCCTGCAAGGTTACGGTTAAGTCTGATTCAGCCACTTCCGGAACCGGCTACGGCGTATATTTGGGCGTGGATGATTTCAAGACGCTTGCTAAGCTTGCGGCAAATGACGACATTATAGTCATAGAAGGGCAGTCATTCACCAAGGCTCAGATAAAGACCTTGAAATCGGGCGGGCGGAAGGTATACAGCTATCTTGATGTAGGATCTTTGGAAACGTACAGACCCTATTATAAGAAGTTCAAGAATATAGCCCTCGACCAGTACGAGAACTGGCCCGATGAATACTGGATAGATGTATCTGATAAGTCATGGCAGAAATATATCAGCGAGACGATAGCGGAAAATCTGGTGAAGAAGGGAGTGGACGGCTTCTTCGTCGATAACTGCGATGTCTACTATGTGTATAAGGAAAGCAACGCCATGTACAATGGCCTGGTCACGATAATGAAGAAGCTTCACGGCTATGGCGTGGATGTGATCATAAATGGGGGTGACGTGTTCGTCACGAGACTTATGAAAGACAAAAAGACGGACATCATAACAGGCGTTAATCAGGAGTGCGTATTCAGCCGCATCACGGACTACGAGAAGGATGGATTCAAGAGCCAGACCAAGACGGAGACGAAATATTTCACCGATTACTTAGGAAAAGTGAAGAAAAAAGGACTCAGCGTATACCTGCTCGAATACACCAAGGACGAGAAGGTCAAGAAAAAAATAAAATCATACTGCGATACCAATGGTTTCAGATACTACATATCCGGCAAAGTGAATCTGAGTGGCGAATAATGCATTAATCGTATTATTTGTAAGACGAATACAGATTTTGTATAATAAAGAAACGTATAATATATTAGACACGGTATTTGATTAGCTAAAGGGAATGTAGTTTTTAGTATAGCGTTAGCGGTGATTTTGATAAATTGACACTTACATTTTATTCAAATTATTTCAATCATCATCAGAAGGCTCTCTGCGACGAGCTATATGCAAGGCTCGGCGAGGGCTTTCATTTTATTGAGACTGAGCCTATCGAGGATTTCAGGGCGAAGATGGGATGGGGGAAGGAAGAGGTGCCGTCTTATGTGGTGAGAAGCTACGAGTCAGAGGATAATGAGCATCTTGCGACAAGCCTTGCCCTTGAGTCGGATGTTGTCGTGATAGGGACCGCTCCGGAGAGGTTTATAAGGGGCAGATTAGATGCAGATAAGCTTATTTTCAGATATTCAGAACGCCCTTTGAAGGAAGGAAGATGGAAAATCTTTGTGCCCTATCTTACCAAGAAATTTTATGTAAACCACATAAAAAATCGTAATAAATCTATATATTGTCTCTGCGCAGGAGCCTTTGCGTCATCGGATTATGAGTTCCTTCTTGGCTCATACAGGAATAAATGCTATAAATTCGGCTATTTTCCATTTCCGGAGGAAAAGTCATGGGAAGAATTGTATGCACTCAAAGGGCAAAATAACCGAATCAAGATATTGTGGTGCGGCAGATTCCTCAAATTAAAGCGTGCAGACCTGCTTATAAGGGCGGTATCAAGACTAGTTGACATAAATCAAAAATTTGATTTAAGACTTGTCGGAGAGGGGGAAGAGGAACAGCATCTCCGTGAATTGGTTTCAAAATCGGGACTAGATGACAGGGTGAGCTTCATGGGATACCTGTCTCCGACGGATACCAGAGAGGAGATGGCAAAGGCTGACATCTATGTATGCACATCTAATAAGCTGGAGGGCTGGGGCTCTGTCATATATGAGGGGCTTGCGGCAGGGTGTACGGTAATAGCAACCTCTCAGGCAGGAGCGACTCCTTTCCTGGTTAAGGATGGAGTGACAGGATATGTATACAGATCCGGGAGCGTGGACAGCCTTACGGAGAAGTTGAGGCTCTGCCTTGAAGATATGGATAAATCAAGGAGAATCGCACACAATGCCTGCACACAGATGAAAGAGTCGTGGAATCCGAGTGTGGCAGCGGAGAGGCTGCTTGAGGTGTCCGAGCATCTTTTGAGGGGTGAGGAATACTTCTATGATGATGGTCCCATGAGCAGGGCTGATCTAATATATGAAAATTGGTACGACGGGCAGGATGAGGTGAGGACATCAGATGGACGGCATGGAGACAACGGACAGACGCAGGATAAAGCAGGTGGCGGAACATGAAAAAAATCGCATATCTTATGGAATACCCAATAGACCTGCCAGGCGGGGCACAGATGTCAACTCTTTCGATATGCGAGGGGCTTGCAAGGCATCCGGAGTATGGCTATAAGCCGATAGTTATCTGCCCTGCCTTGCTTAATGCTAAAAGAGAGGACTATCCCTTTGAAATCAGGGAATATCCTATGGGTGAGAACAGGATCTTAAATCTTCTCATGAGAGTAAAATCATTTTGCGAAATACTGAAAAATACAGCTCCTGACCTTATTCACGTAGAGATGCAGGAATCTCTTATTACTTATGGTTTTATAAGGAAAAGCTTTAGGGATATACCGTATGTGTTTACCGAGAGGGGGCTTATGTTCGGTTACAGGAAGCATAGCAGGCTTTTCATGGATCCGGTGCTGCGTGACTCTCGCATGATGGTAACTACTACGGAGTATAATAAGAAATTATGGACGGAAGGCTCTGATATACGTCCGATTACCGTCATACCTAATACTATTTCCGGCAAATACTTCGAGGAATATGATCCTGCGAAACGGTTGGAAAAGAAAAAAACGATCATTGGGCTAGCTGGACGGATATGCGTGGAGAAGGACTGGCCTTTTGCATGCGATTTCATAGACGCATTAGCCGAAAACGGGCTGGATTTTAAGGTAAAGATAGTGCTTTCGACCTTTGAAAAGGGCGATGATGATCAGGTTGACATAATTCTAAAACGTATCAGTAAAGCTGTTGGTGAGGAAAATCTGGAATCGCATTTGAATTTTAGCCAGCAGGAGATGTCTGATTTTTATTATGGAGTGGATATATTCCTGATGACGAGTCAGTTTGAGTCCTTCGGAAAGGCGGCGGTCGAGGCTATGAGCCGTAAATGCGCCGTCGTGGCTACTGCTGTGGGCGGTCTGCCGGAAGTGATAGGCCTGCCGGAGAATTTGTATACAAAAGATGATATTTACAAAGGAGTTGACATAATACGCAAGCTCATAAATGATAAAGCAGAGCTAGCGAAGCAGCAGGAGTATTTCTATCAGCGGTATAAGGACAATTATACCGAGGATAAATACATTGAAAGGCATGTGAGATTATATGATGAATTTGCCTGACTTCCATAGCCCTGTAGGTCTTAGTTCCGCACAGTCGCCACTCAGCAGACCGCCGATGGCTGCCTGTCGGTTCGTTGCATGCACATGGCTCGGCACTGAATAGTAACAATATTATTTTGTTGGATTGTATTCAAATACGATAAAGATCATGGAGGAAAAGGAGCTGATATGAAGGCTGGTAAAGCCTCGGAAATTACAGAAAATACTATGGAAGCGGGAAATTCAAAGGGGGGAAGGGGCGGAACCGTGCGGGGGTTTCTCTCGTATTTTTACGGAAACTTCGTAGTTCTGCTTTTGGGCTTCATCCAGACGCCGCTTCTTACCCGCATCCTCTCTACTGATGAATACGGTAAGACGGGGATGTTTGAGACGGTGGTTTCAGTCATCTATATTTTTGCGATACTCGGTCTTGATCAGGCGTATATACGGTTTTATTATGAGAAGAATATAGACAGGGGGGCGTTGCTTAGACGCTGTATTACCCCGGCGCTTATTATAGTTACGGCTCTGTCTGCGGTTTACATAATTTTCTCTGAGCCGGCGAATGTATTCCTTTTCGGCGTGAATGGCAAGGATGTAATTGCTCTTGTCATAATATACACGTTCATATCGGTATTTGAGCGGTTTTTCTTTCTCGATGTCCGTATGCAGCAGAATGGCAGACTTTATTCCAATATAAATATAATCGAGAAGGTATTGTCGATATTTACGATAATCGCTGCCTTTTACCTGATCGGCAATGATTTCCGCATAGGGCTTTACGCTCTTGCCGTACCGTGGGGGATTACTACTTCATTCCTTATAATAAGGTATTTCTATCTGAGAAACCGGGAAGCAAGAGAAGCATTAAAGGGGGCGGAAGCTTCGGGGACAGCGGGAAAAAGCCGTAAAGCAATACCCGGAATACAGCGAAATGAGTATATTCCGTCGTATAAGGAGCTTATTTCCTACGGAGTGCCGTTCATCACTGTGCTTCTTATGGAATGGGCGCTGTCCTCGTGCGATAAGATTGCGCTCAGGAGCTTCTCAAGCTTTGATGAGCTTGGCATTTATACCTCGGCGATGAAGATTATAGTCCTCTTGCTCACCTTCAAGAATACTTTCATAGCCTACTGGTCGCCCATTGCGATGGAGAGATTCGAAAGCGGCGTGAATGAAGAGAATAAAGGCTTTTTCAGGCAGGCTTACGAGCTGGTAGTCATGCTCTGCATAATAGGAGCGGTGCTTCTTATCTTATTCCGAAAAATCATAGTCCTGCTTCTGGGGCGTGACTACAGGGGGGCAGAGACGGTCATACCCTTCCTTACGCTGATGCCGATTTTTGCTATGATGTTTGAGATAACCGTGCAGAGCATCAAGTTTTCCAAGAAAGGGAGATACCTTAATATCGCGAGCCTGATCGCACTTCTGGTTAACATAATAGGAAATATCGCCTTAGTTCCAAGGCTTGGCGGACTTGGAGCTGCGGTTACTACGGGGGTATCCTATATTGTATATTTCGCTATAGGTTCATATTTTGCTGAAAGATGCATTAAAGTAGGGTATAATTACAGCAAGACTGCGATGTATGCAATACTAATAGTGTTATATTGTGCGGAAGCATCATTTATAAATAACGCATTGTATGATACTATATTTGGCGTGGTTTTGCTGGCTCTGGTATGTGTTATAGACAGGAATAAGATAGCCGGGATGCTTGTAAAAACAAGAGAATATATCAGCAGGAAACATATCGACTGATTTTTATTATTGACATATGGAGATGGCAAAGAACTGTAGCGGTAAATATAAAATAACGATATATATCATATGTTGCCTCTTGCTTACGTGCTGGAATATCTATGTTTATGAAGCGCATTTTGAAGAGCATTTGAAGCTTAGAGATTATAGGGCGTCGGAGCAGCTTCTATATAATCCTTCTTATTTAGAGGAAGGTTATGCGGCGGACGCATTGATACGTGAAATAGTTAGAGGCAAGGAGGTCGTGGTTCCGAGAGAGCTTGTACCATACAAGGAGTATCCTTCTTACGGACATATGCATGAAACGGGGAATCCCTTCTCTAATGAGTATTTTTGGGAGAATAATTACACCAAATATTTTTCGGAGTATGCGTCAAAGATTACGGTGGATACATCGCTTCCTGATTTATATGAAATCGAAGAAAAGCCCTTATCTGAGGATGTAAGGGCGGATTTTATCCTGTTAGGACCCGGTAATGATATGATGCGGTATGCACACATGGGGGATCATACGGACGAGGAGACCTCTAATCAATTTTATTATACTTATGTTTATACGGTTAATCCATACCATCCTAAGGATGAGCAGCTTCAGATAAGGATATGCACAGATGGTCTTGAGGCTGATAAGACACTCGTGGCTCTCTGGGATACGGGTGAGAATCTGTATCTGATGGGGAAGTCCTATTATGATGGGAACGTAGCGGGAGAGTACGAATGACGGAGATTCAGGCTTTGGATAAGCTTGTCGCAGGGCTCTCACAGGGGTATATGCTTCATCAGGTGGTAGTAATTACCGGTTTTTTCGTGCTGGGGCTTCTGTTTGTTTATGCTTCAGGGACGGCTTCATTATTTATGACTGCTGCATCAGGGGATGCTGTATCAGAGAAGGAGACTAAGCCTTACGACAGAGGATCACTGGCGGCGATGCTTTATGCCTATCCGTCCGGGCTTGCACTGTTTTCGGTCATCGGTTACCTGATGCTCTGCCTTGGCATACCCTATACTACAGGAACGATGATTATAGCCATGGTGCTGGTAGGAATTATTTGTATTTTAGTAATAGTAAGGAAATATGATTTAGTTGACATAATTTCGCAAAGGAAATACTACTTAATTGTTATATTATCTATGTTATGTGTACTTCTTTTGAGTGTTATGTTAACAATAAACCCTTTTCATGTTGTCGTAGATAATGACAGCTTCTTTTATTTCTCGGCATATCCGAATGCCATAGTAAGCGAAGGACAATATACGAAGTATTTTGATGTTTTCCTTACGGATGCGGCTCCGATAGGCAGCATAGTGCAGACTCTGCCATATCTTTTAGGTTTTTCCGAGACCTTTGGTATACAGTATTTCCTTGATCTTAACTTCCTTTTGATCTTCGGATACGCTTTATATACCGAGTTTATGGGAGCCATTGGCAGGAAGAGGGCTTTAGTCTGTGCGGTGGGCACGGTTTTATTCCTTGTTACCTCGTCGGCATATCTTGCCACGGCGAAGTGGGTTATGGCGGGAGTTTATTTCATGTCATATTACTTCATTACGGCTTATCTGAGCTATAAGGCAGGGGGGATGGGGCATGGATGCTTAAGATATGGCGGTTTTTCGGAAATCGCAGGAGCGAAATTGAAGCCTGACACGAGGAAGCCGTATGTGATGCTTGCGCTTATGGCTGTTATGACATCGATGCTAAGGCAGGAGGGCGTCATACTTATGCTCGTGCTCGTGCTTACGCTGTCAGTGCTTCGCGGCTATAGTGGCAAGGAGCTTGCTTCCTGCTTCATCCTGCCAATGCTTGTGGCTTCAGCGATTTACTATATAAGGGTTTTCGTAGTGCTTGACGTGCATCCGTTGTATGCTTTTCTTACGGCCGGGAAGGCGATCATAATAGAAGCGGCGCTTTTGTTTTGCGGAGCTTATCTGTTGTTTCTTCGAGACAAGCTCGGGGATAGAGTTCATCGGACGTTGCCTGTATTGCTGCCTGCGTGTGCCTTGATCCTGAATCTCGGGCTTATGATAATGAGGAGCGACAGGTATTTTCATAACCTTTATATGTTTTATCTTAACGTAAGGATAGGCGCCGGATGGGGGTATTTTGGTTATATAGCGGCTGTTATACTGCTGCTACTTATAATAAAGGCAATAATAAAGAAGGAATGGTATCTGTCTTTCTTTGATTCGCTGATGCTGACCTATGTGTTTACGGTTTTTCTTGTAGCTTTCGGAAGAGGGGACGAGCTTAGGAAGGGCGTGGGTGATTCGGGAAATCGGGTGATGCTGACTGTAGTTCCGCTTGTGGTATTTGCCGTTGCTTTGAGATTTTTGAAGGATACTTGTGGCGATACGGATTGTATACAGGAGTAATGGTTGAGAACGGTAATACCCGGAAGTTTTGAGTTGTACGTGTTTGAATATTTGGGTGTTTTGAGTCGTATGAATGAAGATAAGAATTGTGCAAGAAACAGGGGATTGGTTGATGCTTAGCCGTATAGATGAGAAGTTAAGGAAATGTCCTATAGTTTACATAACATACATTGTGCTTGCGATAGCTCTGATCATCCGTGGCTTCTATGGCTTCTGTCAGTCTGATGAGAGCTTCTATGTGTCAACTGCAGGTCGTTTTGCGTCTGGAGATCTGGTTTTCGTGGATGAGTGGCATCCTACACAGCTCGCATCGCTTATCACGGCTCCGTTTTACCTGATTTTTGAGAAGATAACAGGCGGTACAGAGGGGATTATTCTGTATTTCAGAGTGCTATATGTAGTATTTACCACGAGTGAAGCGATTATAGCATACCGCTTAATATCATCTATAGGCGGAGCGAGTCAAGGGAATGCACGAGCTTCTGTTCTTTTGGATAAGCATAAGGTAAGTCGCAGATACAGCTCGATACCGGCGTTCTTGATAGGGCTTTTCCTTATGCTTTATTGTCATCTTAATATACCTACACTTTCTTACTATACTATGTCGTTTAATTTCTTCGTACTGGCTTTTATATTGATATATGCCGGGGAAGAGGCTGAAAAAGGCTCAGACGATGGTTTTTATAAAGGATACGCCGTAGAAGCAAAAAGTGTCAGGATAGGAAAGGGCGGAGGGCTGAAAATAGGCTATTACGTGACCGGCGGAGCTTTCTTCGCATTGTCGGTCTTAAGTCTTCCGAGTCTTGCTGTGACATACGTGCTTGTCATGGCGATATTGCTTATCTTTTGCATAAAAATAAAAGAATTGCGGTTTCCGTTGCTTTTTGTTACAGCAGGTATATTGATCCCTCTGATTTTATTTGTGGTATATCTGTATGCCAGTGGGAATTCAATTGCAAGATTGCTTGCAAACCTGACTTACATAATGTCAGATGCCGAACATGACAGAGGCATAGTCGAATCTTTTAAGGTCTTCTTCAGGGCGATTTCAGACGTTTTTGGGAAAATATACTATATAAGCATAGTGCTAGTTTTTCTTGCATTGCTTACTTATGTAAATGATGTACTTAGAAAGCATTTATACCACTATATATTGATGGCAGACGTACTTTTGTTTATTTATTACGTTATAATAGGAGGCTCGCATACGGGATTTATCAACACAGCGTTCGCCCTCTTTGTGTTTCCGCTGTTCTTCCTGACGGAGAAGAAGGACTTGTACGTGTTTCTTGCGTTTTTTATGGGAGGTCTTGCTTTTGCTATGACATATTGCCTTTCGAGTTATTGCGATCTTTATGGGCTTGCTATAGGTCATGGCATATCAGCGGCGGGAGGGTTATTGTTGCTTTGGGACTTTATCTGTGAGGCATATTGTGATAAGAATCGGAACGATAAATCAGCGAAATCGTGGCATAATAGCTATAGTAGGGCGGGCTTATTGATAGATGGACTCGTGGTAGGATCGTCATTATGCGTGCTCATGGCATTTTTAATGGTAACCTTTATTCTAAGAATTTCTAATGTGTACAGGGATGACAGGCTGAGCCGGCTGGATTCGAGGCTTGATGTGGGTCCCGCTGCCGGACTTATCACTTCTGCAGAACACAGAGAACAATATGACTCTTTGCTGGCGTCTGTTATGAAATATACGGCAGAACTGAATGGGAATGAGGATGTAGCTGCAGACAGAGGGCGTCGGGTTCTTTTCTCGAAGCTTCTTCCTTGGGGATATACGGCATCGGAGCTAAGGGTTGCGGCACCAGACACATGGCGTAATCCCATATCCGGCGAGAGGCTTATGATGTATTACAGGACGCATGACATGGAGCTTCCGGATGTTATATTCTTGGTGAATACTGACGTCGGATCATATGAGAAGGCAGGTGATGTAGAGGCCGATCCAATCCCGAATCTTAATGAATTTGAAGGCGAGCTTGCGGATATAATAAGGTCAGAATATGAGGAACATACAGAGGAATATTGTACAGTATATATTCACTCTAAATAACGAAAGTTCTGTAATTCGTCTGAAGAGGAGAAAATGTGACACTTGATATCATAAAAACGTTTCCATGGGTATTAATCGCTTCATTCATACTGGATGCTATCATTGGAGACCCGGAATGGCTTCCTCATCCTGTCCGATTCCAGGGCAAAATTATCTCCTTTTTTGATAAGAAATTAAATAACAAAAGCAATAATAACGGCACGCTAATTTTCAGAGGTACAGCAACCATGCTAGCTGTAGCGGGTATAACTGGAGTTATTAGCAGTGCGTTATTATTTCTGTTATTTAAAATTCATTTCTTGTTTGGATTTTTTGGAGAAATAATTATGTCAACCTATTGTTTGGCAGGTCATGATTTAATAAGACATGCTATCAATGTATATAATCATCGTTATGATTTAAATGAATCCAGACTTTCTGTGGGAAAAATAGTGGGGCGCGACATTTCAAATTTAAATGAGCAGGGTGTTATAAAAGCGACAATAGAGAGTGTCGCAGAAAATTCGAGCGATGGAGTCATCGCACCTGCTTTTTATATTTTACTACTTGGACCGGTTGGCGGTATGGTGTACAAGGCGATCAATACGATGGACTCGATGATTGGCTATCACAATGAGAAATATGAATATTATGGTAAACCAGCAGCAAAAGCGGATGATATTTTAAATTTTATCCCATCAAGATTGTGTGCTATTTTAATTATCATAACTTCGTTTATTTTAAAAATGTTTTGGGAAAAAATCAAACGTTTTTCTATAAAAGATTTTCGTGCTGATACAAAGGATGTTTCATTTTTTATTATGTTAGATTTTGATTATATTCAGGCATTTCGTATATGGAAAAGGGACAGATACAAGCATGCAAGCCCTAATTCAGCACAGACGGAGAGCGCTATGGCAGGGGCTTTGGGCATTAGACTGGGGGGACCTGCAGTATACTTCGGAAAGACCGTAGATAAACCTTATATAGGCGATGCGAAGCATGAGATTATTGATTGGATAGAAATCAGGAGAGCCTGCATCCTTATGTATGCCTCAGCTCTCCTGATGATTTGCGTTGTATGCGTTTTTTCTATTCTTTCTCTTGCGTTGGTGCGTTAACTTTCTGGCATTTTCGCATAGGGCTTATTTGATACTATTTGCCATCAAAGGTCAAGTACAAGTGGCAAGCTTGCTTAGTTATTGTCCTGCAATAGCTTTAAGATCCCCTGCAGGAACCTTGCGGATGTAATCCTCAGCTTCTCCCGTGTAGGCCCAGTTTCCCAGAAGCTTGCTCCACTGTGCAGGTGTGAATGTCGCAGTATTGCCCGAGGGATCTGTATATATTATATTTCCTGCGGCATCCTTGGGGAAGCCGGAGCTTGTAGTCGTTCTTGTGGTAGTTCCGCTGTTTGCTTTTACTGTAGGGGCGACGGCGGTTCCTGCGGTGCTTCCATTTGCAGTAGCTCCCTCGGTAAGAGACACAGGGTCTGATTTTGCCAGGGAAGCACCTGCTCCGCCTACCGAATTCACGTAATTTATGATTCCTGTGGCATCCGCATGGGCAATGCCGGAGAGGCCTTTTGATTCCAAGATAGAACGGTCATAGGCGTTATCCATGTAGCAATGCTCGACTATTATCGTCGGAACTCCAAGAGCTACGCCATATCTTATGACACCGTAGTAATCGCCTGAGTTACCAAGCTTTGTCTTAACTCCCTTGCTTACTAAGCCAAGTCCTGCGAGCTGCTGTAATATGTTGCTCCCGACCGAATAGCCTGTAGTGTAATATGTGCTGTAAAGTGAGGTCCAAACCTCGGAGCCGTTCCTGTCATGAGTTCCGCATGAATTGAAATGTATGCTTATGAGAAGATCGGCATTTACGGATTTAGCATAAGCCGCCCTCTGATCGAGCGAGGGGTTCTGATCATCGCTCGTGCGTGTCATGTATGTAGTGATACCGGCGGACTCAAGCTCTGATTTCACTTGAGAAGCAACTGCCAGATTAAGCGATTTCTCCATATATGGAGGATAAAGTGCTCCTGCGCCTGCAGTCCCCGCTCCGCCATGTCCGGGGTCAAGGACGATCGTCATTGCGTTAGCCTTTGTGCCTATAGCAAGTGTGAGCAATAAGCTCAGAGTTGCCGCCTTGAATATATGAAACAAACACCTTTTGTTTGTAAACATCTAAGATATCCTCCCTTTTTCACGGAATATAACTGAATAAATCCCGTGTTTTCTTAATAATCACGTTATCTTAACATATATGTAACAATTGCGTCAATAAAAACCAAGGAATTATGTCAACTTTTATTGCGTGTTTTGTTAAGGCATTAAAAGAGCCTGGTACCGTCCGCGAACGCAAGGCGTGAGTGGGTAACGGTACTGACATCCGGACGGTATAAAGCAGATATAAAACTGCGTTTTATAGAGGAAAAAAAAACTATTCAAAACCAACAGATTCTGAATAGTTACGTAGAAATTAATGTTTTCGTTCTACTATCCGTTAAGGATATCAGGTCATCGCAGCAAAGAGAGCATCTATCTCTGCCTGAGATAACACTCGGTTTTCATTCCCGCCCGCAGCGGGCATGGCTGGGGCAGGAGTCGGAGCTGCTGCCGCCGGAGCAGGCGTAGGTGCTGCCGCAGTGAACGAAGGATTCATAGCCTGCGCCTGTGATGAGTTACCCATTATACTTGCCAGCAGAGCCTGCTGCTCCGCACTAAGTCCATCCATTTTTTAACCTTTCAAATTTACTACGTTATCAGGATTTATTATATTACTACATAACCTGCGTTATAGTAAAGCTATTTTTACAAAGCTTCCGATCTGTTTTTAATCTGTACCTAAAACTATCAAAAAGTCCCGTTAGTTCTTAATCTAATGAAACCTGTGAAAGCTCGCCCCATATGAGCTTCCGCCACTGCTCAAGCTGCTCGACTGTCATGAAGCCGTTCGAGGTTCCCATGTAGCCTATCTTGTAGGAAGCGAAAAGCATCGCATTCTTTACTGCGGTAGTAGAGTCGCCGGTCTCAAGATATGAGTGCAGGAAGCACGCCATCAGGGCATTTCCGGCTCCGGCGGTGTTCACGACTTCATTTGTCTTTACTATATTATAATGAACCCTTATGTCACGGCTCTTGTCATAGAGAATAAGTCCTTCAGAGCCTTGTCCGAGGATTATTATCTCCGTGCCGTAGGTATCGGCTATGCTGTCTATGAATTCATACGGGTCCTCTGTCAGCGTGTCATCGCTGAAATAAAGGATATCAGCCGCTCCGAGGAAGTCAGTGTTGTACTTTTCCTTCTCTCTTAAGAAGCTGTGGATGTTCACGGCGATTTTCTTATTATACTCCTGCGCTATCGGTATGAAAGGACGGCAGAAGTTCGCATTTGACAATACAACCATGTCACAGTCCGCTATCATCGGCTTGACCATAGACATCCTGTATTCCGCCTCGCGGAGATCCTTGATGTCCTCGAAAATCTGCTCCTTGCGGTCGGAATCGTATAGTATGACCTGCGTAGGAGTAGCCTTGAGCAGAGGAAGTATGTATTCCGTCGAGATGGTGACTTCCCTGTCCTGAGGATTGAAGATGCTAAGATCCTGATTCCTTCCCACGACTGAAAGGAAGTTCACATGATTCCCGAGCCATTTCAAAGCAAGCGACTCATTATAAGCGTCACCGCCAGGAGCCGTGAATATTGAGTCCGGAGCACTTGTAAGCGGGCTGTACTCCACCGGTATATGGTCTACCTTAACTATAGTCTCTATCTGCGTAAGTCCTGCAACAATAAATTTTCCCATGTCAATCTCCGTTATCTTTCATTCGTGAAATGCATCTTTGTAATTATACCATATAAATCCCCGCAGATACAAAGCTAAAGTAAGCATGATGATGACGGAAAAACAATTATTTGTGGTTTTTTATTATGAAATGAGCAAAAACCCCCAAAATAATGTATAATGAAAAATAACCGGAAATTTTTGGAGGCTTTAATCTTATGGGAGACGTATTCTATAGGGAACTGAAGGAAGCGAGCAGGGATATTGCTTCTATTAAAGGAAAGGCTAAGACATCAGGGAATAAAGTCCTGCTTGACACGGCGAAGCAGATAATGAAGCTGTCGCTTATAGTCAGGCGGGAGGGGCTTCCTGTCATGGAGGCTTTTACCCATAAGATAGAGGATAAGAGCATAGCGGCTATGATGATGTATGCCATAGACGGGACCAGCACCGAGATACTGGAGGATATATGCTGGTCGAAGTATTTCGCATCCGAACTTTCGGGCTATGACGCCCTCATATATATGCTGTGGCTGAAGGGGATAATATCCATGCAGGAGGGCGAGAATCCTGTGGTCATAAGCGAGTTCATAAAGGCGATGCTGCCCTCAGAGGTTGTGGGGGATTTCGATAAGATATGCTCCGAGGAGATAAGCAGGGCTATGGCGTCAGGCAGCGATGACGGGGATATGAAGGCGGTGCTGAGGGTCTGCGAGGAGGAGATAGAGCCTGAGATGGGTACGGATGCGTATATCCTTATGCGAATAGCGGAATATATCTTCACAAAGATACTCGATGAAAAGGCTCTGGGGAAGATATTAGAGGAGGCGGATGACGAGGCTCTGTCAAGCGCAATGAAGGGCTTTAACAGCAAGACGAGAAAGGTTTTATTCGACAACATGCCGAAGGAAGAGGCCGCTCTTATTGCAGGGAATATGGAGTTTATGGGTCCCGTGCTTAAAAAGCATATCACGGAGTCGGCGTATGCCGTATTTGAGATAGCGAAAAGGCTCATGGACGACGGCGAGATAGAAGGGGATGCGACGCTCCTTAATGTCATGATCGAGTGAAATCGAGAGTATGATAACGTTAGCGCCTGTCTTTTAGACGGTTACGGTATCAGCTACGAACGGTCGAAGTCAGATAATAAACTGGCGTTATTAGAGGCCGGCAATGCTCGTGATCATGCATAAGCAGCATACAGGGGCTTTTGTCCCGGCATCAAGAAATGAAATAAAGGTGAATAAATGGCAGATCTTAAGTGCCCGCATTGCGGGCGGTTTTTCACGGTAGATGATACCGAGCTTGGCTCTATAATCCAGCAGATAAGGGACAGCGAGTTTAATAAGGACGTGCATGAGAGGCTTGAAGAGCTTACCCGAAGCATGGACGAGAAGATGGAGCTTCAGCTAAGGAATAAGGAAAACGAGGTAAGGCTTGAAGCGAAAACTGCTCACGAGGAGGAGCTTCAGGAGCTTAAGGACGCTCTGCTTAAAGAGCGTGAGGCATCACAGGGACTTAGGCAGAAGCTTGAGGCCAGTGATACGGAGAGAAAGCTTGCCGTCATGGAAGCTATGAAGCAGGCCGAAGATGAGAAGCGGGGGCTTGAGCATGAGCTTTCGGCACAGAAGGACAGGTACGAGATACTCCTTGATGAGAAGGAGAAGGAAGTTTCGCTATATAAAGACCTTAAGACCCGCATGTCAACGAAGATGGTAGGAGAGACTTTAGAGCAGCATTGCGAGACGGAGTTTAATAAGCTTCGGGCTACTGCCTTTAAGGATGCGTATTTCGAGAAGGATAACGACGTCCGCACGGGGAGTAAGGGCGATTATATTTACCGTGAGATGGATGAGTCGGGAGCGGAGCTTATTTCCATCATGTTCGAGATGAAGAATGAAACCGATACGACTTCAACTAAGCATAAGAACGAGGACTTCTTCAAGGAGCTTGACAAGGACAGGAGGGAGAAGAATTGTGAATATGCCGTGCTCGTGTCGCTTCTTGAGGCGGACAGCGAGCTTTATAATGCGGGTATAGTTGACGTGTCCTACCGTTATGAGAAGATGTACGTGGTGCGCCCGCAGTGCTTCATTCCTATCATCACTTTGCTCAGGAACGCCTCTTTAAGTGCCATGGAATATAAGCGCGAGCTTGCGGCAGTCAGGAATCAGAACGTCGATATCACGAATTTCGAGAATAACCTCATGAAGTTCAAGCAGGATTTCGGACGGAATTACGAGATAGCGCATAGTCATTTCGACAAGGCGATTGACGAGATTGATAAGACCATATCGCATCTTGAAAAGGTGAAGAAGGAGCTTATGGGTTCGGATAATCAGCTGCGCATTGCAAACGGCAAGGTAGAGGACGTGTCGATAAAGCGTCTTACGAAAGACAATCCTACAATGCAGGCTATGTTTGAGGGGAATAAATAAGGAAACATCGAATGCTTAATGCTACTGCGTGACTGATATAAAGATAGATTAGATAAAATAAAGGGCTTCCGTATCTGTGCTTAGACGGAAGCCCTTGACATTGTTTATCTTATAAAGTGAGCTTATTTCTTCTTGTTTACAAGATCCTTTAATGCCTTGCCGGCCTTGAACTTAGGAGCCTTGGATGCTGCGATCTTGATCTCCTTGCCGGTCTGGGGATTCCTGCCAGTCCTTGCTGCCCTCTTAACTACCTCGAAAGTACCGAAGCCTACGAGCTGAACCTTGTCGCCCTTCTTAAGAGCCTTTCCTACAGTGTCGGTAAGAGCATTGAGTGCTGACTCAGCGTCCTTCTTTGAAAGCTCTGCTTTCTTTGCGATTGCTTCTACAAGTTCTGATTTGTTCATGTTTCCTCTCCTTCTGTAAACGAAAAATAAAAACAACAATGATAGTATACCACAAAATTCAGTAAACGCAACATTTTGTTGTCATCCGTATCAAAAATATCAAGATATGGGTGAAATCATAAGTACCTAAATCCATATCATGATGCTGGGGTCAAAAGCCCCTTTGCGTTGTTTATGATGCTTACGCATGGCACCGCAGCAAGCTGCTCTCGCCATGCTCCGTCCATTCGGAATCCGCTAATTTGCTACGCAAATTGCTACTTCCTCATGTTCGGGCGGGTCACAAGTTCCAAATCCTATTTGTGCAAGCACAATCGGATTTGTACCTTTT
>JAFTAP010000017.1 GCA_017455525.1 Lachnospiraceae bacterium | reverse complement strand
GGATGTTTTACCATGTCCGGGCGGGGCGCACGACATCCAGTGGATGTCGGTTTTGCGCTGACCGAAGCGGAGCGAAGACCACAAGTTCCAAATCCTATTTGTGCAAGCACAATCGGATTTGTACCTTTTGACCCTAGCATCTTCATATATCAATATGCCCTTTTAGCACGGCATACATGGCAGTATACCACACTAATCAGCCCGAAACCACCTCTGCATAATAAAACCCGCTATATACGTCCAAAATCCTGCTTTCAAATTCCGCCCCGGTTTGTTACGAAAATGTTACAAACGACCTTGACATCCCTATATAGAGAGGTATAAAATAGCTTACGTATGCGGATGTAGCACAATGGTTAGTGCGCCGGCTTCCCAAGCCGGACACACGGGTTCGATTCCCGCCATCCGCTTTTATTTTATGATTCAGCCTGATTCACTGGACTCGGGCTGAGGCTTCTAGGCAATATAAGAAAACATTAGGAGAATTGTTATGAAGAAAAGATTGTTGTTATTAGTTCTTGGATTTACATGTGCTGGCACTCTATTATTCACCGCTTGCGGTTCCAAGGATGACGAAGACTCCACAGAGGCGGCAAGCGAGGCTTCGGCAGCTCCTGCTATGGTGGTTCAGGATACCGCTCCTGTAGCTGAGGAACCGGCAGTTGAAGAAGAGGAATCTGATGTGCCCCCTGAGGGAATGGTCGCTAACCCGCTCACCGGCGAGTGGATAGATCAGTCCATAGAAGATCAGAGACCTATCGCCGTTATGATAGACGATGAGAAGACAGCGCTTCCGCATTATGGCGTATCTGAAGCGGACATAATCTATGAAATCATGAACAGTACACAGAATGACGGCGTGACAAGGTTCATGGCTATGTTTAAGGACTGGGCTCCTATAGAGCAGATAGGTTCTATCAGAAGCACGAGACCTACTAATCTCCAGACCTTTACCGAATGGAACGCTGTGCTTTGTCACGACGGCGGACCCTTCTACAATGATATGTTTTATTCAAATGATTTCGTAGACAGGTTTTCAGGAACATTCTCAAGGGTGAATAACGGAAAAGCAAGGGAATTCACAGAGTATGCGCTTAAGGGCGACGTAGAGAAGAACTTTAAGAATAACTCTAAGATTTCTGTTTCTTACAACGAGTATTACAGGGGCGAGCATTATAAATTCGCTACAAGGAACAACCCAAATACGCTAGAGCAGTATTCAAGCGCCAAGGCAGCGAATAAAATCACAATTCCCTTCCATCACAATAATCCATGGCTCGAGTACAACGCTGATGAAGGCGTTTATTATTACTTCCAGTACGGCGACAAGGAAGTGGATGCAGGAAACGGCAACAAGCAGGTCTGCTTCAAAAACCTTCTGCTGCAGGGCGCAAGGCTTGAAAAGCTCGACGACCACGGCTACATGTTCCTTCATACCAACGATAGCGATTATTCCGACAGTGATAAGCGCGAAGGATGGTATATTACTAACGGCAAAGCAATAAAGGTGACTTGGACGAAGATGGACGACACCTATCCCACCAAGTACTTCGACGAGAACGGCGAGGAAATAAAGATTAATGTCGGCAAGACGTATGTTGCGATAATGCCTTCGGGTGACTTTGGTGATATAAAGATTGAGTGATGATACTGGAGTCAGACCTTTACGGAATAAAACACTATCTGTACGGTGAGGCTTATTACGGGTCAGATGAGGGCATGCGCTTTCGTCTGGCCCGCGAGCCTTTAAAAAAAGTGATCTACGCAAGTGAGGAAGAAAGGCTTGCGGACGATCCCATGCTTCGTGCGGAAGTCTGGTTCGGAAAGCTGTCTTACGATAATACACCTGAGGATGAAATCACACGCAAAGATTTTGAGTTCGATGCCAACGGATATAAAGAAGCTATAGCATGGTTTAATCAGATGCGAGATTCGCATTGACTTTCAGCCTTTTGATGTCTTTATTGAGTATATATATCCAGAGAATACCTTGGATTTAGTTCCTTTATAGAAGTCTTAATATCTCGGCAGGAGTTGACACAATGATGTCGGCTCCTGCCTTTTCTAATTCTTCCCTGTCCCTGAAGCCCCAGAGCACGCCGACCGTATACATTCCCGCATTCTTGCCGGTCTGCATGTCGGTGTTGGTATCCCCCACATAGATACACTCAGAGGGTTCCGCCTGCATCTTCTTTGCAAGCCTTAGCGCCCCTGTAGGATCAGGCTTTCTGGGATAACTGTCCATCTGTCCCAATACATCCACGAATGAGCCCTCCGGATATATTGAAGCTACCACCTTACATGCCTGCTTATGGGGTTTATTTGAAAAGACGGAGCATTTTATACCCTTTGAATTAAGCTCTGAAATAAGCTCTCTCATACCATCGTATGGAACCACGCCATCCGCACAGTGCTCTGACAGATAATCAAGATAGCGTGCGAAGACTTCTTCAAGATATGCATCGTCCTCCACTCCGCTGTACTTGCCTCTGTATGCCAGTAATCTCTGCATCTGAACTCTTGAGCCGTCGCCCACGAAATACTTATATCTCTCTGTCTCTACAGGCTCCAAGCCAAACTCGGCTATGACTGTATTCGCACAGAAGGCAAGGTTTTCAAGCGTGTTCGCAGTAGTGCCGTCGAGATCGAAAATGGCTGCACGGTAACTCATTTGCCGAACACCTCGGGCACTATCGTATGAATCTTCATCTTTAAGCCTGTATTCCTGTGAAAATATTGCACATATCAAGTGCGAATTCAAGAGGGTAGAGCTGGACCATGATGCTGTCCATTATCTTGGGCTCTATCTCAAGCCGGAAAGCTATCTTCACGAAAAGGTCAGCGGGATTGTCAAACATCTTCTCAAAGACCTTCACGGAATTGACGTCAATCGTCTCAACCGAAGGCGTGCTTATATCAATAGGACGGCGGAGCATCGTAGACATGGATGTAGCTGCGCTTCCCATCATCTGATTCATCGCCTCGGACACGGCGCTCTTCTGCAGCTCCCCTACCTCTCCGGATACGTTAGTGCCGGGACCGCCCATCATAAGATCTGTCATCACAAGCACGTCATGTTCTTTCAAAATAAAAATATTATTCCCCGTGATGCCCTTTACATAGTGGATATTCACGAATACACAGGTTTTATCGTAGTCATCCAAGGCCGCGCTTCTCTTTATCACATCGACCTTCGGAGTTGTTATGTCAACCTTATGCTGAACCATAAGCGACAGCGTGGTCGCCGAATTTCCCATCGTTATATTCGCAATCTCTCCCAGTATATCTACCTGAAGCGGCGTAAGTGAGTCTGCCATTATACCTCTCCTAAATATTTATGACGGGCTCAAATGCCCTTTTTTCTTATTTATGATGCATATGCATGAGCCTTGCATCATATAACAAGGACGCCTGACGGTTAAATACGTCACAACGTCCTTATATTTTACCACAAAATCCCAATCGTTAAAACCACATTATCTTGTGGTCATGCTAAATGTATATCAGCAAATAGATACAATCCATAGCAATCGGATCCGGCTTTAATTATTAACCGGCAAACCACCTGATCGATGCATGTTGCCTAAATAAGGCGTTGTTTTTATTCCGCATAAATCACCTTAGAGGATATGCCCGGCAGCATGCCTATCTTGCCTGAGAGGGCGTTTATCACGTCCCCCGGAGCCTCCATTGCTATGCTTATCAGCGCTATCTCCTTGCCTTTATGCTCATGGTGCGGAAGTCCCATGCGCCCTATGATATACTCCTGATATTCGGTAAGCAGGGCGTTCATTTCGCCTGTCTGCTCCCTGTCGGTTACGATTATGCCTATAAGCACTATCCTCGTGTCCATCTCATTCCTCCTTTGAAAGCGCCTTCTTAAGCGGCGTCCATATTATGAAGAAATAAACAAAGCCTATTAAAGCCGTCACGAACTGGGTAACGGAAAACATCGTCTGAAACACCGGCATTTTCTCACGCAGAGGGCTTGCCTCAGGAATAAACGTCGGCAGAAGCCACAGTGCGATCGTAAGTCCCATGAAGCATCCCTTAGCCGCAGCGGACAGCACTGCCATTATTATGGAGCGCACACTGAATAACGGCTTGCCTCCTATAATAGCAGGCTTGAATAAGAAATGCACCATGACTGCCAGCACGATATTTCCCAGCATTATGAGCGGTATGATGCCGGGAACTGCCATCATGACGGGAGAAGCCGCTATGATGAAGGCAGTCACCGGGGTTATTACCGCAAGTATCACGCCCCACAGGAGCCCCGCCGACATCACTGCAAGTATCAGGCAAAGATTGACGATGGGTCCCGTGATGTAGACGCTTAAGTTCTTCAGGAACTGGCTTACTATGCATATAGCAAGCAATATAGCCGTTATCGCGATCTGCTTCGTAAGCCCTGTTTTTGTTTTGTTATTCTCCATTTTCTTCTCCTTTCCGTTCAGCTATGGCTTTACTAACCCGCCACGCTTTACAGTCAGCTAAACCAATAGATGCTAAAGCATTCCCTATTCTGCGATCAGATCCTCTAAGGTGCGGAAGACTACATCCGGCTCCACGGGCTTTGACAGATGCTCGTTCATGCCGGCTTCAAGCGACTTCTGCACGTCCGTCTCCACATCGTTTGCCGTGAGAGCTATGATGGGCACGCTCTTTGCGTCTGACCTGCCAAGAGCCCTTATCGCCTTCGTAGCCTCCAATCCGTTCATCACCGGCATGCGGACATCCATAAGTATCGCATCGTACTCTCCCTCCGCGCTCCTCTTGAACTTATCAAGCACTACCTTGCCGTTATCGGCTATGTCTACCCTTGCTCCGTTAGCCGCAAGCATTTGCTTTAATATCTCCGCATTTATCATCAGGTCTTCCGCTATAAGGATATGCTTGCCTGCAAGCCCCGTATGAGCTATCTCCTTCATATCCTCTGATGAAGCAAGCGAGCTAAGGTCTGATTTAACCTTGGTTATGATGTCCCTTATTTCCTCTGTAGAAGCAGATATCTCCTCGGTAGCAGCCGCAAGGTTCTGTGTCAGGTTGCTTATCTCCCCGACCTCCGAGGTCAGATGCTTCGACTCGTCAAGTATACGCAATACGGACTCATTGATGCGCTCATGGTTCTCGCTGCTCTTATTCGCTGTCTGACGGGAGTTTGCGGCAAGGCTGTTGATCTCAGACGCAACGACGGCAAAGCCTCTGCCTGCCTCGCCTGCCCTTGCAGCCTCTATCGAAGCATTAAGCGATAGAAGGTTCGTATTGTCCGCAATATCGACAACCTTCTCATTATCCTCCGCAAGCTGGTCGATAAGCTTTCTTATCTCCTCCATAGACTCTTCAAGCTGATTTGTAAACGCCGATACATCGGTGAGCTTATTCGCTATCTCCGTACTCTCATGCGCATTGCTCTCATTCCCTGACGCCATGCCGTCTATGGAATCATAGAGCTCATCAAACTGACTGTCTATCCTTGCAATAGTCTCTATGAGCCTCTGGTGCTCGGTGGCCTCGGCGGTACGCTGGCTTTCTACTTCTCTTGCAAGGTTCTCGGCGTGATCGACCTCCTGCTGCACGAGATCCTTCTGATAATGTATGCAGTTCTCCTTTACGTTAAAGCCATTATGGATAGCCTTGATCATGTCCTTGCAGGTCTCGTATCCGCAGCATGTGCAGTTAATCTCCCTTGACTCCTGTGTCATCTTGCGCATCGACCTGAAGATCGTGTCAGCCTCTGCAGCCGTCGGCTCTGAATAGCACGCCGTCTTAGACCTGTCCGTATACTTGCGGATATAATCCTCAAGCCTTAAGTTCTTGAACTGCTTATTAAAGTTCGCAAGGCGCTTCTTCGGCGTGTCAGGCCTGGACCATGCATCGCCTTTCTTATTCTTTTTAGACGCTTCCTTTATTTTCAAGAGATTGTAAAGGGCATCGTCCGTCTCGGACATCTTCGGATCTACGGCCGTTCCGCATATGCAGCCGTTCTCGCAGTTTAAGGCGTCGATGAATAAGAACGGCGTCTTACTGTCCTTTATCCTGTCCTTATTCTTCTGAAGCCACTCATACATGCGCTTCTCGCCCTCGATCTGACGTATCGCTACATCTTCTCCAAGGAACCAGAAAACGTTTTCCTTTAGTCCGCCCGGCGTAGGATAGATAGAACCAAGCCCGTATTCGATCTCATCGGTGACATCGGGACCGGTTATATTGTGATCCCTCACATATTTCATGAGGTGCTCGAAGGTGACATTGTACTGCACGAGACCCGCATTATTAGGATCGTCGATCTCCATCTTCTTCGCTATGCAGGGACTTATGAAGGCTAGCTTCTCCTTCATTCCAAGTTCCTTCCTGCAATAGATCGCTCCGCACATGAGCGGGCTCTGTACAGGGAAAAGCTTCGGCAGAAGCTCCGGAGTGTAATTCTCTATATACCTGACTACTGCGGGACAGGGCTGCGATATGCCGCCCACATAGTTATATTTCATGATGTAGTTTAGATATCCCCATGTGCAGATATCGGCTCCGAAGGATATGGATATGATACGGTCTGCGCCCGCCTTCTTCAAGCCTCCTAATACCTTGCTGTAATCATTGGGATAATTCGCCAGAAACGCCGGCGCAATAAGCAAGGATATCTTCTCGCCCTTTTTAAGATCGGCAAAGAATCTCTCCGTGTCGTCACAGAACTCCCTCGCCCCATGCACACAGGTGTCAATACAGGCACCGCAGGATACGCAGTAGGTTCCGTCGACATCTATCCTCCGGCTTCCGTCCTCCTGATCCACGGATCTGCACGCCCCCATAGCAGGACAGGCGTTCACGCATTTGTTGCAGCCTATGCAACGGTCATTGGTATAAACCAGTGATGACAATCCTTCCATACACATTCTCTCCTCTAATAACGCCAGTTTATTATCTGACTTAGTCCGTTCGGGGCTGATACCGTAACCGCCTAAAATACAGGCGCTAACGGTATCATGCTCCCATAAGAAAACTAAACCGCAGCTATGAAAATAATTATACCATTTACCTATATGGGTATACAATCAGAGAAAATGTGGATTTTGTTTTAATGTAATGGTATCATTGGAAAATATAGTTTTAGGATATATCGGCATGACAGAAAAAGAAGCAGCAAATTTTATAGAGATATTACAAAAATTGGGTTGGAACGGCGAGCAGATAAATTGTTTTCAACTCGGTATAGCTGGCAGGCTGACAATAGAAGATACCGTAAATCAAATTAAATACAATAAGGAGATAAGATAATGCTTGAAAAAGATGTATCAACCCTATTGGGGTTTAGGAGCAGTATAAGGGTGATGGATGCTACGCTTAGAGACGGCGGGCTTTGCAATGACCATCATTTTAAGGACGAGTTCGTGAAGGCTCTATATCAGACTAATATTAAAGCCGGCGTGGACTATATGGAGCTTGGTTATAAGGGCTCTAAAGAGCTTTTCTCTACGGAGAAGTACGGCAAATGGAAGTTCACGGACGACGATGATGTATATGAGGTGATAGGCGACAATAAGGACACCAATCTAAAGCTTGCGGTCATGGCAGATGTCGGCAGATGCGATTACAAGGAAGACATACGCCCCAGAAGTGAATCTCCTATCGATATGATAAGGGTCGCGACATATATCAATCAGATGCCTCTGGCTCTTGATATGATAGAGGATGCCAAGAATAAGGGCTATGAGGTCGCATGTAATATTATGGCGATATCATCTTCACAGGAAGCCGATGTAAAGGTAGCCCTATCCATGCTGGGACAGTCGCCGGTCGATGTCGTATATATCGTTGACAGCTTCGGAGCACTTTATCCCGAACAGATACACAGGATAGCGGACATATATCTTGATGCCGCCGGAAAATACGGCAAGATCATAGGCATGCACGCGCACAACAATCAGCAGCTTGCCTTCGCTAATACACTTGAAGCCTGCGGAGACGGAGCAGATTATCTGGACGCTACCTACGGCGGAATGGGAAGGGGAGCCGGAAACTGCTCCATGGAAAACCTGCTGGGCATTCTCCGTAATCCTAAGTATAAGTTCTTCCCCGTGCTTCAGTTTGTCGAGGATTACATCCTCCCTCTTCATAAGGAGGGCATACATTGGGGTTACGATCTGCAATACCTTATGACAGGCATATTGAATCAGCATCCTCGTACCGCGATTGCTTTTACTAATGAAGAACGTAGTGATTATACGGAATATTACAAAGAGCTTCTGACATTAGATTGATAAATATCTCATTATAATATTTTGCAGATATTATAAATTTATTTTAATGATATTTCGAGTATATTATAATAATATTGTTATAATATACTCGAAATTGCTTTTCCTGCTTAAATCATGCTGCGCAGCGTCTTATCCGGCAGTCTTATGCCGTCTTAGGTTTTCACAGACAGCCGCATAAGCGGCAGTATATGAATTATAAGAGCCCCGGAGATAACCGAGGTTCTTTTCTATATCCGTCCCCTCGGCAAAATCCTTCGCCGCATTCTCCACAGTCATGGAAAACCCTGCGAAATTCTTCGCACCTATAGTGAGCGATGAGGATTTGAGCGCATGTACTATTATCCTGTAATTCTCCCAGTCGTCTGATTTCAGACAGCTTGCAAGCCTCTCCGTGTTCTCTGCCTGTATCTCAAGGTAAGCATCCGCCACCGCTTCATAAGTATCCTTATCACCACAGGTATCAATCCCCTCGTTATAGTCTATATCCCAGACCTCTCCTTTTACTCCCGGCGGAGGACCGCCGGCTCCTGCAGGTCTTTTCCCGGATGGCACTACTCTCCATTCCTCGCCCTCCATGAAAGCGGACATAATATGGTCTAATTCTGCGAATCTGAACGGCTTCGCTATATATCCGTTGAAGCCGTATTCATTCATATACTTCTCCTTCGCACCGACCACGGCATTCGCAGTCATTACTACATAAGGGGTATTGACATTAATCTGATATTTATCGGGATTCTTTCTTATTTCCTTTATTACCTTCACTCCGCTCATCTCAGGCATCATGTGGTCCAGGAATACAAGGTCATAGCGTACAGAAGCAATCTTCTTAAGCGCTTCTTTCCCCGATAACACAGTCTCCGGTTCAGCCTTCATCTGCTCAAGGAAGCTTTTCGCCACGACAAGGTTCGTCGCATTGTCGTCAACGACCAGTATCTTCTTCCCTCTGAAGTAGTGATGCTTACTCTCGGAATTATCGGGCCCCGTTTCAGGACGATAATCCTTTATCTTCTCATCAGAAAGCACCCTCTGCGGTATATGCGCCGTAAAGACAGAGCCTTCGCCGTATACGCTTGAAACCTCTACGGAACCGCCCATAAGGTCAAGCAGATTCTTCACTATGGCAAGTCCCAGCCCTGTTCCCTCTATATAATGCGTCTCTACGCTGTCAACCCGCTCGAAGGAGTCAAAGAGATGCACGAGATTCTCCTGTCTTATACCGATACCGGTGTCACTCACTTCTATATCATAGATCACGTCATCACCGGATTTCCGTCCGTTAACAGTAAGCCTTACCTCCCCCTCCTTCGTATATTTCACGGCATTATTCACGATATTCGTGATAACCTGCCGGATGCGTACCTCATCGCCTTCTACATATCCCGGAAGCTCCCCGTCAATCTCAGCTTCAAAGAGCAGGTTTTTACCTTCAGCATTTATTCTGAATAAAGGAACAATATCGTCCAGAAGCTTCTTAATATGGTAAGGAGCCGGTCTTATCTCGAACTTGCCTGACTCGATCTTTGATATGTCAAGAATGTCGTTTATCACGTACAGCAGCATCTCGCCGGAGTGCTGTATGCCGTCGGAGTACCCTATCACCCTGCCTATCTTCTCGCCTATGGAGAGATCGGCATCCGCAAGCGTCATGCGGATAAGCTCATTCATACCGAGCACCGTGTTCATGGGAGTCCTGATCTCATGCGACATTGAAGATAAGAAGTCGGACTTCGCCTTATTCGCAGAATTAGCCCGCTTCTCAGCATCAGCAAGCCTCTCATTCGAATCAAGGAGGTGCTGATATTCTTCCCTGGTCAGTATTACCTTGTCGTCCGAATAGTTTTCCATATCAGATGACCATCCCCCTTTATCACTTAAGCAGCAAGCAAAAACCACATGCCGTCTAATATATTGATGCTGGGGTCAAAAGCCCCTTTGCGTTGTTTATGATGCTTACGCATGGCTACGCAGCAAGCTGCTCTCGCCATGCTCCGTCCATTCGGAATCCGCTAATTTGCTACGCAAATTGCTACTTCCTCATGTTCGGGCGGGT
>JAFTAP010000016.1 GCA_017455525.1 Lachnospiraceae bacterium | reverse complement strand
GAACCGAGACCTTACGTAGCCATAAAAGGTATCTTTGGATATGCGGTAAACGGCACAACCCTGATGGATAGATATGTCAATGACTACGGATTCCACAGGTTAAGTCCGGAAAACGAAAAGAAATTGCACGAAAGCTATCGTTCCAATACAGACGAAAACTGCATTTTCATCTATAAAGACATAGCAGAATAATAGGTGAGCGACAACCTAGGGAAGAGACCCCCAGCTATTCGATAATAGCTGGGGGTTCTTATGCATTCTATCCGGAAAATCCATATATTGAACCGGCTTTCGTCGCCCTTTCGTGTTTAATCTATTTTTACAAGCGGTCCCAGTATGACCTCTGTTCCTCCGTTTTCCGCATCCTGTATTGTGAAGGTGCCTAGATCGCCTGCATCAAAGGTTTCTCCTGAAGCGCCGGTGATCTTGCCCTCTTCAAGCGCTATTGCGGTATAGGCAGTTAGCTTGCCTAATGCGACGCTGTCCCAGAAGAAGATATACGGGCAGACATTTTCTTTGCCTATATACATGGACATTTCGTCTTCAAGTCCGAGCCCTGTTACCTTTACATCTGAACCTGCGTTAGAAACAGTCTCCGCGGCGGCTAAAATGCCTATTGTCGTAGGAGAGCATATTACTTTTAGATCCGGATATTCTTTCAAAAGCTTTGATGTCTCTGATTTGGACTTCTCCGCATCATCGTTGCCATATACCACGTTTACCAGCTCCATGCCGTCATATTTCCTGTCTTTTTCCAGCTCTGATTTCATGGCGTCAATCCAGGCATTCTGATTCGGAGCCAGACTCGTTGTTGACAAAACAGCCCATTGTCCGCTTCCGCCCGTAATGTCGTATACAGCTTCGACCAGAGCCTTTCCCACCTGTTCGGTCTCAACCTGATTTACAAAGATATGGCGATCCTCCGGATTTGCAGGAGAATCAAAGGCGCTTATGAAAATTCCTTTGCTCTTTGCTTCATTTAGCATCGGAGCAAGGGAAGCAGGGTCATTTACTGCGATTGAAATGCCGGACACATCCTGTGAGATCAAAGAGCCTATAAGCTCTGTCTGGTCATTTGTCGCATACGATGGCTCCTTGACGATAACTTCTCCGCCCTTTGGCTCGATAACGCTTTGAAAGCCTTCTGTCATTTTTTTCATATTTTCATTTCCGGCGGATTTTACCACAAAGGCGAATTTCTTGTCTGCAAGCTCTCCGTCCTTATTTACCGAGGAAGCCTTATCGGCGCAGCCTGTCAGTAGGGAAATAAGGGACAGTGCAAATATTGCGGTGCATATTTGAGTTTTAATATTCCTTTTCATGGCGCTACCTCCTTTTATTGTTTTCTGTAATAAGTATATAGTGAGACTCCGGCGGAATGTTTGAAGAAAAAGACAGAATATGATACTATATGGACAGATTTGTAAATGTGTAAATTGACGCATTTTTACGCAAATACTCGGGGTTATATTAAATATTTAGTAAAATATCGCCGTATAAATATAAAGAAATACCGTGTGACCACCATGATAAACCGTTCTGATTTCAAACTGGATGAACAAAAGCGGGAGATACTTCCTTCATATTCGCAGGATTTTCCATTTTCCTGTCTGGATGTTTCATTGGATAATTTTATAGGCCGGGGGTGGCATTGGCACCCCGCGCTTGAGATTGACTATTGTACGGATGGAGAGTTGGAATACAGTCTTTTCGATGGGAGAAGCATACTGTTAAGGAAGGGGGAAGCCGTTTTTATAAATTCCAACGTGCTCCATGCCGCCAAAGCGTCGCAGAATAATTCGCAGGGCAGGATATACGCTTTCCTCTTTGGAGAGGAATTCATATCAGGTTCTTTTGGAAATGTAATGTATGAAAAGTATATGCTTCCCCTGTATAGAAACTCCAACATTCCATATCTGCTGATACATCCCACCATACCCATTCATGTACAGATGATCGGATTGCTGCTCAAACTGCCGGAACTCGCTGAAGCAGAAGATTATGGTTATGAATTTGAGATCAGGGATGTACTTTGCAGGATATGGATGCTGCTATTGAAAGAAACGGAAAAGCTGTCAGGAGAAAAGACGCTCCCGAAATCTCTTGAAGAGACGGAGAGGCTTAAGAAAATGATACAGTTTATCCATGAACAGTACATGAACAAGATAACGCTGAGCGATATTTCTTTTGCCGCTGGACTTAGCGAGAGGGAATGTAACAGATGCTTCAGGAAAAACATTCAGATTACCCCGATTGAATATTTAAACAGCTTCAGGATCCGCATGGCGGCGCAAATGCTTCTCCATACTGATCAAAGCATCTCGTCAATATCTGATTTTTGCGGATTCCAATCAAACAGCTATTTTGGAAGGGTGTTCAGGAACCGCACCGGTAAAACGCCATTTGAATACAGGAAAACCCTTTCATCAGTATCTCGTTCTAAAGAGGGAAATTGAATATATGTCAAATAACAAAAACTATAATAATATTAGAATGATAGCGCTCGATATGGACGGGACGCTTCTAAGGTCTGATAAGACCATACATCCCGATACATTAGAGGATATAAAGAGGGCGGTTTGTGAAGGGATCATCGTGTCGTACTGCACCGGGAGAGCGGTGCCGGAACTTTTGGATTTTAAGGATCAGCTTAAATTCATCAGATACGGGGTCTGCATGAGCGGAGCGCTGGTTTATGATTTCCATGAGGGGAGAAGCATATATAAGAGGCCGATCGCTGATGCGCACATTAAAAAGATAATTGAAGCATCAAGTGAAGATGACGCCATGGTACAGCTTCTTTCAGACGAAAAGTCATTTGTGAGAGCGGATCAGGTTTCGCACATGGGTGATTATAATCTTCAGATATATCAGTCTATGTTTGAGCGGGTCACGACCAGGCTCGCAAGCATTGAAGACGCCTTTGAGCAGGGAAGCCCGCTATTAAAGGCCAATGTGCATTATCATAGCGTAGAGGCCAGGGAAAGGGCTTATGAAGAATTAAAGAATCTGCCCTTAAACATTACCTTTTCAGAGACGACTGCCCTTGAGATAACGGCAAATGGGGCATCAAAGGCGTCGGGACTTTCTATGCTTGCGATGTGACTTGGGATTCCCATGGAAAATGTCATGGGAATAGGAGATGGCAACAATGACAGGGAGATGCTGGAGAGCGTCGGTGTATCTGTAGCGATGGGGAATGCGTGGCAGGATCTTAAGGAATCCTGCGACATCGTTACGGAGGATAACGACCACAACGGAGTCGGATCAGCGATACGACGTGTTTTGAATCAAAAGAATTTATAAAAAGAGACAATAAGAAGCCTTCTAAGACAAAGTCTGTCATAGATGATTTCGTTGATTATCTGAGGAATAGTATTGCATCTCTTAAACGGACGACAAATGTCACCTTTGAGTAGGAGAAGCGTCACGTTGAAACTTACTTGAAGCCTGAGAAGCTGTCTCTAAAGGAATTGCTAACGCTTGTGTCTATATTCTAAGACACATAATGTGGCAGACTTTCTTTATGGCATAAATAAGTTTTTACGGAGGAAGTCATTGAGAGATATAAACTAATGTGCTAATAGGAAGGCTGTGCCGCAGCGGCTTGCTATAAGTTGCAATAATATTTATTTGGAGATAGAATAATATTCAATTCTTGTAAATATTATTAAATTATTGTTGGAATATCATTTTATGATATGAATTAATATTTGTGTGATAAGTATAGGGGGTGTGACGTGAAGAAAGGATTGCTTTTTTTATTTACAGAAAATGATTTCAAGAAGCCGATAGAGGGTGCTTCGTATGATGTCTCGGATATCGTGCTGCTGGCGTATGTGACCAATAAGAGCACGGGTGAGAGGTTTGCCAGAGCTGTGATGGGTGATGGCACTGCATTCATAAAGCCTGTGACAGCAAAGGGCGGAGAGGTTAAAATAGAATATGTGATTCCCGCATACAGAAACAGCAGGGAAAGAAATGCCGTAATAATGGAGCTGGCGGGGAAGCCTGAACTAACTCAGGAGATGATAGCGGCTATGATGGACATTTCGCAATCGACGGTTTCGAATGTGTTAAGGAACGCATAGAATTTGTAACCAAAGCTTCCCGTAATGCTTGCGGATTTACTCCGCGACATGAGCGGGAAGCTTTGTTATTGCTATTAATGCTATTATCACGCCTACGGCGCATACGGCGGTGCCGGTGGTGAGCATGGCTTTTATTCCGAATACATCGAGGATTCTGCCGCATATGAGGTTTGAGAACACACCGCCTATTGTTATCGCGCTGCTGACATAAGCCTGTCCTTTGACCTGATCCAGTGTTTCCATCGTCTCGCTCACGTAATATGCCGATGCCGGTACGAACACGGCGTAGGCAAGCATCTGGAAGGACTGGCTTAGGTACATAGCCGTCATGTTCATGGCGAAGATGAGGATAAGCGTCTTTACGAAGAAGGCGGCTCCTGAAATCACAAGAAGCTTTCCTGCGGATATCTTCTTTAATACAAGCCCGATGAGTGCCATTACGGGAAGCTCAAGCATAGCCGCAAGGAAGGTGGCGTAACCGAGCTCCGTTTCCGCTCCGCCGAGATTCCTTATTATCTGAATCAGAAAGTCGTTTATCATGTTGTGGGCGAAGAAGAAACAGATCGTGCCCAGAAGTATGAGCATGAATGCAGGGTATGTGCGGGCGAAATCTAATACGTTATTGTGTGCCTCGTTTTGATTCAGAATTGATGCGGCAAAAGCCCCGCTATGTTTTGCAGGCGGTGCGGCACCGGCTATTTCGTATTTATCAGCCGGCTTCTTGAAAATAAAAATCGCAACCGCCGACAGAAGCATAATGATTATATTCGCTGTTAACAGCACATAAACTCCGTGCTTTTCGGTAAGTCCGCCGATGAAGGCGGAGGTTATCGCAAAGCTTGCGGAGCCAAGTCCCCTTGCCAGTCCGTAGAATATATCACAGCCTGCCCTCTGGTATTCGAAGCAGAGGGCGGTTATTACAGGCTGGTAGGTGAACTGTATCATGTACAGCAGAGTGTATATTATGAAAATAATAATTTTCTGATCGGGAACTACCATAAGCAGAGCCGAAGCAACGGCAATCGCCATTATTGAAAATGCCGTGAAGCTCCG
The DNA here is from genome assembly GCA_017455525.1 of Lachnospiraceae bacterium. Taxonomy (GTDB): domain Bacteria; phylum Bacillota; class Clostridia; order Lachnospirales; family Lachnospiraceae; genus NK4A144. Next base: position 21,739 of record JAFTAP010000016.1, on the reverse strand, counting down.
GTTAGTCAGCGGTCCCGGCTTATCTATTATCCCTGCTATCACTGGCTGCAGGATAGCGGAGAGGATATTCGAGACAGCAAGCAGTACGCCGACTTCCGTATTAGTGAAGCCGTGCGCAAGCAGATACACGGCTGCGTAGGCGTGTATCGTATTAAAGCCCGCATAGTAGGTGGCGTTTAAGAAAGCGTATTTAGCTGTCCATATCGCGCGGTCTGAGCAGTTCCTATTCTTTGTCATAAATTACTCCAAGTGTCAGGCAAGCGAGGCAGTATCAAGCCTTGGCGCTATCGTACACTTCGAGCACATCTTTGTCGGGTGCTGGTGTCGCAAGGGATACCGCCACATTCACGATAAGGGCTACTATGAATGCAGGAAGCAGCTCGTATATTGCGAAGGCTCCGCCAAGACCGCTTATCACGTATTTCCATAGGAAGACCATCACGGCGCCTGCTACCATGCCGGCTATAGCGCCCTGTCTGTTAGATCTTCTCCAGAATAAGGACAGCAGCATGACAGGTCCGAAGGTCGCCCCGAAGCCAGCCCATGCGAAGGAAACGATGGCGAATACCGAGCTGTTCGGATCGTATGCTATGACGACCGCTATTGCAGAGATTATCAAAACGGTGATCTTTGCTATCTTAACTGCCGTATCGTCAGAGAATTTCTTCTTGCCGAAATCCTGAAGTAAGTCGCTTGATATAGCAGATGCAGCGGCGAGAAGCTGTGAGTCCGCCGTTGACATCGTAGCCGCAAGCATGCCCGCAAGTATTATGCCGGCGATTATCGCAGGGAAGATCCCGAAGGTGCTTAAGTATTCTGATATATAAATGATAACCCTCTCGGTGTTGCCGCTTCCCTCAAGATAAGGTATGATGCCCTCGGAGCTTAGGGCTAGTCCGATTATTCCTATCACGATCGCTATTCCCATAGCTATGACAACCCATACGGAAGCAACGCGGCGGCTCATCTTTAATTTTTCAGGATCGCCTATCGCCATGAACCTCACAAGGATATGCGGCATGCCGAAGTAACCCAGGCCCCATGCCAGCATGGATATGCTCTTTAATACGCCGTAGGGCTGTGAAGTGCCTGATGCCTGGTCATACATGCTTGATAGAGAGAAGAAACCCGGAAGGTTCTTCGCATTCTCTATGACAGTGCCCATACCTCCTGCCTGCACTATGCCGAAGCATATCACTATGATAAGGGCTATCGACATACATATGCCTTGAATAAGGTCTGTCGTGCTGACCGCCTTGAAGCCGCCGAGCGTGCAGTAGAGAGATATTATTATCGCGCTTGCGATCATGGCGAGCAGATAATTCACGCCGAAGAGCGTGTTGAAAAGCTTACCGCAGGCTGCGAAGCCGGATGCCGTATATGGTATGAAAAATATTACTATGATAATCGCGGACACCGCAGTAAGGTAATTCTTGCTGTCGCCGTACCTCTTGGAGAAGTATTCGGGAACGGTTATCGCGCCGATCTTCTCTGTGTATCTGCGAAGCCTCTTTGATACAAAGAGCCAGTTAAGATAGGTTCCTACGGCAAGCCCCAGACAGGTCCAGAAAGGATCAGCGAGACCGCTTATATAGGCGAGTCCCGGTATACCCATAAGGAGCCAGCTTGACATATCCGATGCTTCCGCGCTCATGGCGGTCACAAGCGGGGATAAGCCCCTGCCGCCCAAGTAGAAGTCTCCGGTGTCGTCATTCCCCTTCGAGAATATGACGCCTATTATTATCATCATTAGAAGATACAGCGCAATAGCGACTATAAGGCAGATCTGTGTTGACATTTTTCTCTCCTTCAAAATAAAAACATTTGCAATCAACGCTATATTTTACTTTGACACATCGGGCGTAGTCAAGGATCAGATGAAAGGCAAGGCTGTCAACCTGTATAAAACAATGGGTTGACAATAGGCGGTGACAGGTTTATTCTTTTTAAGATCAATACATTGCAATAGAAAGGAACTGACTGATGAACGAAAAGACAAAAAATCTGGTGCTTATTGCTGTAATGGCAGCGGTCATATGCGTGCTTGCACCTGTATCCATACCCATAGGACCGGTACCGATATCACTTGGGACGCTTGCGATACTTATCACGGTATATGTGTTAGGCATGAAGAGGGCTTTGATTGCAGTAGCAATATACCTGCTTATAGGGCTTGCGGGTGTGCCGGTATTCTCAGGGTACTCATCAGGACCTGCGAAGCTTTTAGGACCTACGGGGGGCTACCTGATAGGATATATTCCTATGGTGGCTATAGCAGGAATAATAATAGACAAGTATTATAAAAATATAATCATATCAATATTGGGGATGATAGCAGCTACGGCGGTGCTATATGCCATAGGAACGGCGTGGCTTGCTTATTCTGCGAATATGGGATTTTCGGCGGCTCTGGCTGCGGGAGTAATACCTTTTATACCTCTGGATTTAGGGAAAATCGTAATATCTGCATTGGCGGGTCCGGTATTAAGGTCAAGGCTTGAAAAAGCAGGGCTTATCGCCAATATGAAAGCAGCTTAAGACTGAGAGCGAGTTATTTCCTTGAGGTAATCATTATAGTCGCGAATGTATTCACCCTCAGAATAATGCGTGCTTGCAAGGACGAGCAGAACCGAGTCAGGAGAGAAATCGTACATATCCTTCCACAGCATCCGGGGAATATAAACGCCCATCATTGGCTTGTCGAGTTCGACTATGAATTCATCGCTTCCGTCCGTGATGCGGACCTTGCTCTTTCCTGCGACGTTTATGAGCACGAATTCTGATTCGCGGTTCGCATGCTGACCCCGAACGACCATCGCATCAGAGCCGTATATATAGAAAACTCTCTTTATTTCAAAAGGTATTGCCTGTCCGCCTTCTATGACCACCAGTTTTCCTCTCTCGTCACCGAGGTCAGCGAAGTGCAGGATAGGGCAAATTTCCTTTAAACTCATGTCTTATCATTCTCCATCGTGATTATAGGAAACGGTAAAAAATCTGTCGTTCACTATAACAAGCTACGGGAGATAGTTTACACCATAAAGCCGCGATTAACAAGAAATAGAATTATTGCGTCAGGGTGGTGTTTGGGGTATACTATATTTTGTGTGTCCTGACTGAAGGGGGCACAAACGGGGGATTCATAATACAGGCGATTATCGGGAGTTTATTTTGGATAAGAAGAAGATAATAGTCACGGGCTGCAACGGGCAGCTTGGAAGAGCAGTTAATAGGGAGTTCGCATCGGATGACAGGTACGAGCTTATAAATACTGATGTCACGGCGGATATTAAGCTTGATATCACTGATGTGGAGCAGGTCATGACTTTCGTGAAGGAGAATGAGCCTTATGCGATCTTCAACTGCGCGGCGTATACGTCGGTTGATAAGCAGGAGAGCGATGCCGAGCTTTCGATGAAGATAAATGCTATAGGACCCAGAAACCTTGCAATAGCGGCTTCGGATACTGGGGCGAAGCTTGTGCATATATCGACCGATTATGTGTTTCCGGGAAAGATGTCGGAAAGGCCGCTTACGGAGTTTGATCCTGTGGGACCTGCTTCCGTGTATGGCAAGACTAAACTTGCGGGCGAGGAGTTTGTTAAGCAGTTCGCAGACAGGTTCTATATAATAAGGACGGCGTGGCTTTACGGCGACGGACATAATTTTGCAAAGACTATGCTGAAGCTCGCCGAGACACATGACGAGCTTACTGTCGTATCAGACCAGCTTGGTACTCCGACCTCGGCTAAGGAGCTTGCAAGGTGCATACACGCTCTTATTCCCGGAGATAACTACGGGCTTTTCCACGGCACCTGTGAGGGGGACACTAACTGGGCGGAATTTGCGGAGGAAGTGCTCCGACTTGGCGGGAAGCAGACGAAGGTGTGTCATGTGACTACTGAGGCATATGCCTGCATGAACCCGCAGAGCGCGCCGAGACCTGCGTATTCGATACTGGATAATTATATGCTGCGTCTTACCGGAAGCTATGAGTTTGCAGACTGGCACGACGCCGTTAAGGAGTATTTTGAGGACGGTCTGAAATGAGCAAGCTTTCTATCATAATCCCTGTATATTACAATGAAGAAAACCTTGAGGACCTGTACGCCGACCTTAAGGAGAAGGCGATACCGAAGCTTCCCGACTATGAGATAGTCATGGTAGACGACGGCTCCGGGGATAATTCATGGCGGGTGATGAATGAAATAAGAATGAAGGATCCCGACCATGTAAAATGCGTGAAGCTCTCCCGTAATTTCGGCGAGCATGCGGCGCTTCTTGCGGGCTTTAATATCTGCACGGGAGACTGTGCCGTGACGAAGCAGGCTGACTTACAGGAGGATTCGGCGCTTATCCCGGAGATGTATGAGAGTTGGAGGAAAGGCAACGACGTGGTGCTTGCGGTCCGCAGGAGCAGGGTTGACTCTGCGGGCGAGAAGGTGGCGGCAGGAGCTTATTATAAGATAATAAATAAACTTGTAACTAAGGACATGCCGGAGGAGGGCACGGACTGCTATCTGCTTGACAGGAAGGTCATAGAGGTAATAAAGAAGTTTGACGAGAAGAATTCGTCGCTGACCTTGCAGGTGCTCTGGGCCGGGTTTAAGACTGACAGGGTTTATTTTGACAGGCAGGGCAGGGAGAAGGGCAAGGGAAGATGGACGCTTGCGAAGAAATTCAAGCTGGCGGCGGACTCGGTGCTTAGCTTTTCTTATTTCCCGATAAGGTGCATGACGTGGCTTGGCGTGATTTTTGATGTACTGGCGCTGATCCTTATAATTGAAGTGCTTGTGGAATATTTTACCGTGGGCGTGGCTGTCAGGGGATGGTCCATGCTTATGTGCATCATGCTTTTTACAGCGGGAGTCATCATGTTCATGCTTGGAGTGATCGGAGAGTACGTATGGCGGACGCTTGATGCTTCGCGCAACAGGCCGCCTTTTATTATTGACGAGATAAAAGAGCATGACGACGGTATGGACAGGACGGAAGGGAGAGCATAGGACCGTTAATGGGTTATTTTCAGGAGTTAATAGGGAACAGTCTTTTCATGGCGGCAGCCATCAGCTGGGCGGTGGCTCAGGTAATAAAGACGCTGATAAATCTGATAGTTACAAAGAGCTTCGATCCGGGGAGGCTTATCGGCTCCGGCGGGATGCCCAGTTCACATTCGGCTTTCGTTACCGGGCTTGCGGTTTCGGCTTTTGTAAATTTAGGTCCCGGATCGCCGGTTTTTGCGGTCGCTTTTGTGGTTGCTTTTGTCGTGATGTATGACGCTATGGGAGTAAGACGTGAGACAGGCAAGCAGGCGGAGCTTTTGAATCAGATAACGGAGATTTTCAGTGCTAACTATGCGGAGTTCGACACGCCGGAGAAAGCGCTTAAGGTGCTTGTGGGGCATACGCCCTTGCAGGTGCTTTTTGGATGCATTATAGGGATTATAGTGGGAGTTTTGATATGATTGAGAAAAATGCAAAAATATATGTGGCGGGACACAGAGGACTTGTGGGCTCGGCGATAGTCAGGGCTTTAGAGAAGGAAGGCTACACTAATATAGTGAAGAGGACGCATAGCGAGCTCGACCTTATGGATCAGAAGGCGGTCTTTGATTTCTTTGATAAGGAGAGGCCGGAGTATGTCGTGCTTGCGGCGGCGCATGTGGGCGGAATAAATGCCAATCAGTCGGCTCCGGCAGACTTTATTTATATAAATTCCGCAATTCAGTGCAACGTGATAGGCGCGGCTCATGAGTATAAGGTGAAAAAGCTCTTATTCCTCGGAAGCTCCTGTATATACCCAAGGCTGGCTCAGCAGCCGATATCGGAATCAGAGCTCCTTACCGGACCGCTTGAAAAGACGAATGAGGGCTATGCGATAGCAAAGATTTCCGGGCTTATGATGTGCAGGTTCTTCAAGCAGCAGTACGGAGACGATTTCATATCCTGCATGCCGACAAACCTTTACGGACCGGAGGATAACTTTAATCTTGAGCATTCGCATGTGCTTCCGGCGCTTATAAGGAAGTTCGATGATGCAAAGGAGAGCGGAGCGAAGAGCGTTACTTTGTGGGGAACGGGAGCGCCGTTAAGAGAATTTCTTTACGTGGACGACATGGCGGACGCCTGTGTTTATTTATTGCAGAATTACAGCGGCGAGGAGCATGTGAATATAGGCACGGGCAAGGAGATCACGATAAAAGATCTTGCGGAGCTTGTGAAGGAGATAGTGGGCTTTGAGGGCGAGATAATCTGGGACGACAGCATGCCGGACGGCACGCCGAGGAAATTGCTTGACGTGTCGAAATTGCATGATATCGGTTGGAAGGAGAAGGTATCGCTGAGGGATGGCATAAGGCTTGAGTATGAGTGGTACAAGAGTCAGGATAAAGAGGCGCTGAAGCTTTGACGGCTATCATAATGCTTTCGGGGCTTGCGCTCTATCTGATAAATAAAAAATGGTCGCGGATTGCTCTTATTTGTCTTGCTATCGTGTGTGCTGTGTTGGTTTGTTTCGGCGTAAGCGAGGGTGTCAGCGGATATGCAATGCTTATTGGGATCGTATTGATTGCGGCTTCTCCGGTGATAGAGTATCTTGCGGATATGGCGACGGCGGCTCTTGGCGAGCGTTTGACATCCGTACAGGTGCAGGAGATAAGCACAGAGGAGGATATATTGGATAATAGGACCAAATGGAGGCTTATAATAGCGGGATATGTAGTTTTTATTTTATTCGCTGTGTTTTCCATAATCTCGATAATACGGCTTAACGCTAAAATAAACACGCTATACGGCTTCACACAGGATCTCGACCAGAGAATAGAGGATGTAAGCGGTACAAAGCAATGATACAGGCAGCGGCAGCGGTAGGCCTTATCGCTTTGAACTTCATACTTTATTTTCTCTTCGGCTCTGTCCTTACAGGAGCGTGGCGGAGAAATAGTAAGGACGCTATAGGCGCTGATTCGGGAAATAAAAGCATGAGCCTGACAGAAACTGTGTTTGCGGGCTTATTTTTTTATTATCTTTTATTCGCTCTTTGCTGCATACCGGTGATGCTGCGCTGGAGACCGCTTCATGTTCTGACCTCTATATGGCTTTTCGTGGTAATAATTGCAGCGATAATAGGGGCTATAAGGGCAAGAAAGAGCTTTTTCATAGCGTACAAGCGGGCTTCGGATTTTCTTTGCAGACATGCCTTGGCGTTCCTATTTATCGCTTTGCTGATGGTGGCTTTTGCTGCTGTCGTACTGTTTTCATATCAGTTCACGCTTGACGCTTCTTATTATGTAGGGAGCGTGACTACGGCGCTTCGGACGGATACCGTGAATATGTACGATCCTTTCACGGGGAACTGGCTGGATCACTATGAGATGCGCTATTTCTTTGCGACATTCCCTATGAATGACGCTGTAATGTGCAGTTTACTTCATATCCACCCCTTGCTTTGGTGTAAGATAACGATGGCGGGGACGGCGATTATCATGACGGTCATGGTGCTTTATATGCTGGGGAGAAGGCTCTTTGATACTGACATGAGGAAGATAACGGTATTTATTTTATTCGCCGTGATCGCTAATTTCTTTATGATAACGATATATACGACCTCGGCGTTCCTTACGACTAGGACATATGAAGGGAAGTGCCTGTTGGCGAACGTCGTGCTGCCGGGGATTTTCTATATTTACATGAGGCTTTTAGAGGACGTGAAGGATAAAAGAGCGTGGCTTTTGCTATTCCTTGTGGCTATAGGCTCACCCGTGCTTTCAAGCTCTGCGAATATGCTCGTGCCCGCCATGATAGGGGTTACGATACTTCCGCTTGTCGTGCTGCGTCGTGACCTTACCGTCATACCGAAAGCCCTTGTCTGCATGCTGCCGGGCATTGCGCTGACGCTGATATATATATTGTATGTGAAGAATATAGTTGTTTTTTACACTTATCCGACGGGTTAGGAGATGCAGAGTCTTAATATTGCGGATGCAGGATTTTTCTACATCTTCAAGTGCATATGGTTGTATTACGAGGGGAATATATACTTTCTGCTGTATCTTTTTTCGCTTTTTTTCCTTTCGTTTTACGGTGACGGAGAGCGTAAGGTATATACTCTGTTTGGGGGCAGGGTTTTTATTTCCGCGCACTTAAGCCGGAGAATAAGGGAGATATTCCTTCCGCAGTTCATCCTGATGGCGGTCACGGTATATAATCCGCTGTTCCCTGTGGTGCTGAACAGCTTCTTTGATGTGAATAAGGAATATTACAGGTTTTTATGGATAAGTCCCGTGATCATGTGCGTCGCTGCGGCAGGGGCAGTGATCGTGTGGGATATATGCGGGGAGAATAAGATTAGACCGTATATAGCTATAGTTTTTATTATATGTCTGCTGATAGCCGGTGGTTCGTACCTTTATAAGGACGGATATATAGTCTCTCCCACGATATATCACATGCCCACGGAGATACCGGAGGTGGCGGAGATGATACATGCGGATTCCGATGAAGAATTTCCGAGGGCAATGCTTGAATATGACTATCAGATGCAGCTAAGACAGTACGATGCCGGGATACTGCTTTCCTGCGGAAGAGAAGACTATCTGAGGGCGGTGGCGGGAGAAGTAGATATAGATTCAGCGTTGGAAGAGGATAATTACGTCGATTGCCTGCTTGCTGTAGTAGCTCTTGGGATCGAACTTCCCGAAGAAAGTTTTATAGATGCGCTGGAGCAAACACATACCGAATATGTAGTCATATCAACCAAAGGCGGCATGATACCATATCTAAAAAATGCCGGACTCACCATAGTAGGCGAAACCGCCAATCACACAGTCCTTCACTATGAGCCGGAAGAGCCCGAAAACTTCGAACTCCCCGACTACAGTGAAGTCTGGCGCCTTACACCGCAGTGGTATGATTTTTTGCTATAAATGAAAAGGTAGTGCAATTTAGGTATATAATTCTTTGGAACAGGTAATATATGGAAAAGCAGAGAAATCTTACTATATTCACTCCGGCTTATAATCGTGCGGGGAAGTTGAAAAGGGTATATGAGAGTCTTAAGAGGCAGACAGATAAGGATTTTGCCTGGCTTATTGTTGACGATGGTTCTACAGATGAAACTGCTGATGTGGCCAGAGGATTTCAAAATGAAGGTACGGTTGACATAAAATATATTTATCGTGAGAACGGCGGGAAGATGAGAGCTCATAATACCGGCGTGCTAAACTCCGATACGGAGCTTTTCTTATGCCTTGATTCGGATGATTATTTGTCAGATACGGCTGTGAATGATATATTGGAGGCATGGAAAAGCGTCCGGGGTGATGAACGGTATGCGGGGATCATTGCTTATAAGGGTGAGAGCGAGGATAAGGTGATATACGGGAACGAGTTTCCTGACGTATCTCCGACAGATTCTGCCAAGTACGGTTTAGTAGAGGGATTACCGAAGGAAAGACATGGATTCCCTGCAATTTCCTTCAGAGAGCTCTATCAGAAGGGCTTCAAGGGGGAGACTACGCTGGTTTTCCGTACGGAGCTTCTGCGGGAGAATTTATTTCCTGAGATAGAGGGCGAGAAGTACGTGCCTGAGGACGTGGTATATGATAGGATAGACGAGGGGCACGTATTCGTGCTGATGCCTAAGATACTCACTATATGTGAGCTTATGGAAGCGGGCTATACGGACAGGGTGGAAGAATTAAGGCGGCAGGCGCCTACGGGGTGGTTTATTTATTACTATCAGCGGGCTGTGTCGTGGCCTTGGTCGGCGCTTAAGATAAAATTTGCTTCGCATTACCTTAGGTTCAGGCGAATGGTTGACATAAAATATAAAAAAGAATATTCCCTTCCGGTTCATATTGCGATTTCCTGCATACCCGGATATATTGCATTGAGTATGAAGGGGAAACTTTAATGAGAGTGACAGTATGAGAAATTCAGACGCATTGCGTCGGCTTTTTATGCTGGTGACAGCCGCTATACTCTGTGTGTTCGAGACAGCGGTAGTCATCTACATAATGAATAAATATTATAATGCGGGCTTTAGGACTATGCTCTATCTTAGAGGGCACATACTGATGTCAGGCATTTATATTGTCATGCTTATATTCCTCGGAAGGGTATTCGGCGGGCTTCTTGTAGGCGTAAGGAAAAACGGGGAGGTTTTATTCTCGCATTTCTTTACGACGGTATTCGCTGATTTTGCTTTTTATGTATTGCTGATGCTGCTATCGCTGATGTTTCCTGATCCGAGGGCGCTGCTTGTTGGATTTGCGGTTCAGTTTGTCGTGGCGTTCGTATTTATTACGCTGATGGGGAACTGGTACAGGTGGGCTTTTCGCCCTTATGACGTGCTGCTCATATACGGAAGCGAGGCGGTGGAGGATCTCGTGCCGAAGCTTCACAGCAGGAAGGACCAGTTCAATATAGTCGATATGGTGAGCGCATCGGACAGCCGCAGGGCGATAAGGGATGCGATTGACAGAAATTCCACGGTCATGCTTGTGGATATTTCTGCGGAGCTTAGAAATAAGATCTTTAAATACTGCTATGAAACGAGCAAGCGCATATATGTCACGCCGAAGATATCTGATATCATACTTAATGGCTCGGCTCCGGTGCATCTCTTTGACACGCCGCTGCTTCTAACCGAGGGGAATCCGCTCGAATATGAGGAGCGGGTAATAAAAAGGGCGTGGGATATATTCTTCTCGCTGTTTCTCATGATTCTGATATCTCCGATCCTTGTAATCACAGCGCTTGCGATAAAGCTTTTCGATGGGGGGCCGGTATTCTACAGACAGATCAGATGCACGAAAAACGGAGATGAGTTTGAGATACTTAAGTTCCGCTCGATGATAGTGGATGCGGAAAAGACCGGAAAGGCGGTGCTTGCGACCGAGAATGATCCCCGCATCACTAAGGTTGGCCGGATAATAAGGAAGCTTAGGATCGACGAGCTTCCACAGCTCATTAACGTGCTTAAGGGCGATATGTCCTTTGTGGGACCGAGGCCGGAACGTCCGGAATTTATTCAGAAATACATGGAGGAGATGCCGGAGTTTTCCTACCGCATGAAGGTAAGGGCGGGCATCACGGGCTATGCGCAGCTTTACGGCAAGTACAATACGAAGCCTTACGATAAGCTGAAGCTTGACCTTTATTATATAGAGCAGTTCTCGCTTGGGCTTGATATCAAGCTCATGATACTCACGATCAAGATCTTATTCACGAAGGAAAGCACCGAGGGGACTTCCGAGAGGATAGAGGCATGACGGAGCAGAGGGTTAATGATTCTGTCGTGCAGGGAAATGAAAGCAGAAATGCCCGTGATGGCTTGGTATCCGTTATAATTCCTGTGTATAACAGCGGGGCTTTTATCAGGGAGACGCTGGATTCTGTCATAGGGCAGACTTATAAGAATATGGAAATAATAGTCGTGGACGATAGCTCGTCGGATGATACGGTCTCTATTGCTTCTAGTTATGTCAACCGAGATGGGATAAATGTAAAAGTGATGACGAATACCTACCGCAAAGGTGCTGCGGGAGCGAGGAATACGGGGATCGATGCGGCAGAGGGCGGGTTTATTGCTTTTATAGACGCAGATGATAAGTGGCTTCCGGATAAGCTTTCAAGACAGATTGACTTCATGCGTGACACAGATGCGGCGTTTTCATTCACAGGCTATGAGTTCGCGGACGAGGATTGCAGGGGAACAGGGAAGGTTGCGAGGGTTCCCGAAAGGATAAGCTACCGGCAGGCTTTGAAGAATACGACTATATTCACGAGTACGGTCATGCTTGATATAAAACAGCTTGCAAAAGAGGATATTTATTTCCCCTATATAGCATCGGAGGACTCCGCAAACTGGTGGAAGATATTAAAAAAGACAGGCGTTGCGCATGCGATAGATGAGCCGTTGACGCTGTACCGCAGGAGCAGAAAGACACTCTCTTCCAATAAGCTCGTGGGGATACAGAGGATATGGGGGCTTTACATGAATGAGGGGCTTTCGGTGCCTTACAGCCTGTACTGCTTCGTGTGCTTTGCGTTTAATGCCGTGAAGAGGAGATTGTGATAATGCAGACACTTTTATCCGTGATGGAGAAGGGCGATCCCCTCTGCCTTATAGATCAATTGAATATCCGCACGGACGCTGTCATAGTTAATCAATGCGGCAGAGACGGAGAACGGATAGATTATGTAAACTTAAAAACAGATGCGCAACCCCAATTAACTATCAAGATAGTCGAAAGAAATGAGAGAGGCTTGTCAAAGTCCCGCAATCTGGCGTTAAACTTGGCATCAGACGATATATGTATCTTCTGCGACAATGATGTGAAATACGAAGATGACGCAGCTTCTGTTATAGAGGATGCCTTTGCCCGTTATCCCGATGCGGGCATAATCTGCTTTTTTATTGAGCGTCCCGAAAGGCATGCGCCTGTGAGAAATAATGAAGGCGTGATGTCGAAGAAGGACATGATGCGTATATTCTCGCCTGAGATGGCTGTGAGGAGGTCTTTGCTTGGCTCGCTGAGATTTGATGAAGACTTCGGGGCAGGAGCTAAATATAAGATGGGCGAGGAGAATATATTCCTTTTTGAGGCGGCAAGGCGAGGGATAAAAAGGGTATACATACCTGTAAAGATAGCGGAAACCATACCTAATGAATCAAGCTGGTTCACTGCTTACGACAGAGACTTTTACATTTCAAGAGGCGCTAACTATGAGGCTATGGATGGAAGGCTGTGGCATATCCTCACATGGCAGAATCTCTTAAGGAAGCGCCACGAATACAGAGGGACGATATCCACCCTTGGCGCATATAGGGCGATGAAAGAGGGAAGAAAAGAATATATTCAGAGTCACAAATAAGTGAATGGTGAAAGATAACAGGCATTTAATGATTCAGAGAGCCTAGTACCGTCCACGAACGCAAGGCGTGAGTGGGTAACGGTGCACGACATCCAGTGGATGTCGGCTTTGCACCGACCGGAGCGAAGCGGAGACACTGGCATCCGGACGGTGTAAGTCAGATAATAAACTGGCGTTATTAGAGGAGGAATTAACGCATGAGTACAGGGATAGTTTTAGAGGGCGGCGCTATGCGGGGGATGTTCACCGCAGGAGTGCTGGATGTGATGATGGAAAACGGCATAGAGTTTGACGGAGCTGCGGGGGTATCCGCGGGAGCGGTGTTTGGATGCAACTTAAAATCTAAACAGCCGGGCAGAGCCATAAGATATAATAAGCGATTTGCGAAGGACTGGAGGTATTGTTCCTTTGCGTCGCTTATACTTACAGGGGATATGTTCGGAGCGGAGTTCTGCTACGAGAAGATACCTTTTCACTATGATCCTTTTGATCTTGAAGCATACCGTAAGAATCCCATGCCGTTATATGCCGTGATGACGGATGTGGATACGGGAAAGCCCGTATATAAGGAGCTTAAGGAAGGTTCGGGAATCGATATGCTGTACTTCAGGGCTTCGGCATCGATGCCCATAGCGTCAAGACCTGTGGAGGTAATGGGACACAGATATCTGGACGGAGGCATGGCTGATTCTATCCCGCTTAGGTTCATGCAGAAGAAAGGGTATGAAAAGAATGTCGTGGTTCTTACGCAGCCGCCTGAATACAGGAAAGACCCTGCCGGGGATATGCGGGTGATAGGCTTCCTGCTTCGCAGATACCCCGCTATGGTGCGTGCTATGGCAAGACGGCATATCATGTATAATAAAGAGCTGGACTATGTGAAAAAATGTGCGGCAGAAGGAAGCATACTTGTGATACAGCCACCGGAAGCTTTGCACATAAACCATACGGAGCATGATCCTGATGAGCTTCAGAGGGTCTATGATATCGGACGGAGAACCATGGAAGCAAAGCTTGAGGAAGTGAAGGAATTCATTAGATGATACTTGTCATAGGGGACTACTATAGCGGAACCGGACCGGCTCTTGTTACTAAATATTATATAGAGACGCTTTCCGGCGGTGCTATGCCCGGGCATGGAAAATCCGGATCAGTTAAAACGGAAGGCGTTGATTATATTGTGTCTACCGGCAAGATAGCGAGATTTTTTGAGATGCTTGTGAAGATTCCGGGGGCTTCGGTTTTATTCCTTTCAGGACATTCGAGACAGAATATATGGGCAATGAGGATAGGGAAGCTTTGCGGGAAGAAGTCGGCTTATCTTATGCATGGCGCTGTGGAGTATGAGAACAACATGAACCGTGTGCCTGATGAAAGGATGGCGCAGGACGAGAGACGCATGATGAAAATGGCGGATATTATACTTGCCGTATCGAGGCAGTTCGAGGAGTGGCTGAAGGCTCATTATCCGCAATATAAGTCGAAGATCTCCCATGTGACGAATGGCATAGACTGGAAGCTTACAGTTGAAAATGCGACTGATGACGAGAGGGATCCTGAGGGCATCATATCCGTTGGCGGAGGCATGCCGAGGAAGAATATATTGACCGTCTGTAAGGCTATTGAAAAGCTTAATGCGAAAGGCCATAATATAACTCTTACTGTCGCAGGGGACAAAGGCGCAGACAGCGAGGAGATTGCTTCGTATCCCTTTGTCAGGGACATAGGGCTTATCCCGCATAAGGAGCTTATGAGGGAATATCACAGGAATAAGATCTTCGTGCAGAATTCCGTCTTCGAGACCTTCGGGCTTGCCCCGATAGAGGCGCTGCTGTCCTATGCGGATGTGCTTATTTCAAAGGAATGTGGCGCTTTAAGTGTAATCAAGAAGACCGAAGACATGGATATAATAAACGATCCGCAGGATATAGATGAGATAGCTTCAAAGCTGGAGGTCTTGCTTAATGAAGAAAACCACACAAGACTTCTCGTAGAGCTCGATAAGGAAAGCACTTCGTGGAAAAAAAGAGCGGAGGAATTAAGGTCGAAGCTTGAAGAGCTTAGATAAGGAAAGATACAGATATGAAGAATAATGCTTTGAGAGAAAGGCTTAATTGGATACCGATCGTCGTGATGATGATATTTTTCGGGGGGACTTGGATTTTTCCTATGTTTTATCATGTTACGGAGAGGTTTAATTCGCTGATAATCTTTGTATGCCTTGCTGGTTTATTCTTTATAAACGTGGACTGGATGGAGAGGCTTAAGGCGAAGGATAAGGTGCTTATTGCTATGGTGGCGGCGCTTATTATAGCGACAGTCAATCTTTTTATCATAGGGTCGAATAAGGGCTGTATACTGATAATCGCTGATTTCCTGCTTTTGCTTTATATCTCACCATTTGTGAAGTTTACGGACATTCAGTATAAGACTTTAGCGGTGTTCTTTCTGCTTATGTACGGCGTGTGGTTCGTGCATGACATGGAATTTTCCTACAATACGAATACCGGAGCGACTTATACGGTATTCTCGCTCTTCGCCGCCCTTATCGTGCTTCGGTATCTCTCGCTTGAGCGCGAGATAATGGGATATTTCATCGTGCTTGCCCTGCTTCGCACGGGGACGCTTGTCATGTGGCATCTTGCGAGGGGCGCTTTTTCGGCTTTATTCTTTTTTGCCTGCTTTTATATGATCTTTCTTATATTTGATCCGGCGAAGCACAAGGGGGCTTATGCTTTCCTGTCTTGCTTTGCTGTATTCGGATCGCTGCTTTTCGTCTGGGCTTATGTGGCGCTTTCAAGGACGGGCTACAATATGCGCATGCCTTTATTTTACAAGAATGTCTTTTCAGGCAGGGAAGATATATGGACCGAGGTATGGGGTATGCTCGTGAAACAGCCGCTTTTAGGGATAGGATCGGGATATGCGCTTTCAAGCTTTTTTGAGTATAATATGCACAACGCTATGTATGACATACTGATAGTGCATGGCTTCATCGTCTTTGCGATAGCGGCTTTCGTGATAATCGCAAGGCTTCTGGGCATGAGAGAGCATATAAGGAAGGGACCTTATTCGCTGATAGCGGGGGCAGCGGTTTTCGCTATTTTCTTCGAGTCCTTTATCGACATGGATCTGATGTGGGCGGATTACACGCCGGTATTGCTTTTTCTGCTTGTAACTCTCTACCGGGGCACGCCTTATCCTGTGCGAGAAGGTCTGTCGACGGAGGGCTTGCCTTCTGGCTTGAGTGATGTGGCAATTAAGCCTGCTGTGGCAGAAGGATTGCGTGAAGAGGCTATCGAGGCTGCCACATCGGGAATCATAGGAGAATCGCATGAATAGGAGCCGGTATCTCCTTAAGAATATGTCTTTATTTACCATCAGCAATATCGCATCGAAGCTTCTGGTTTTTCTGCTCGTGCCTTTTTATACCAACGTGCTTACGGAGTCGGACTATGGGATCGCAGATGTTATGCAGGCCACGCTTCTGCTTACTATCCCGCTGCTCTCGATTAATGCGGGCGAGGCGGCTCTGCGGTACGGCATAGAGGAGAGGAATAAAAGAGGCTCCATACTTATAAGCGGGCTTAAGTCAGTATTGAGATCGGTCATTATAGTTTACATAATATGCGCATTGGCGATTTTTATCATCGTGCCGGAGGGGTACAGGGTTTATTTTATTTTATTCGCCGTGCTGTATACCTGTGATGCGCTGTATGAGTTCATGCTTTTATATACGCAGGGGTGCGAGAAGGTTGATATAATGATAATCGGCTCGATAAGCTGTACTGCGATAACTATTGCGCTGAACCTGCTTTTCTTGCTTGTCTTCAGGCTGGGGCTTTATGGGTATCTCTTTTCACAGATGGCGGCTTTCCTCGTATCGGGGGGCATAATGCTCGTGCTGATACATGGTACGGAGCTGGTACATGAGGGAGAGGACAGGGAGCTTGCGCATGAGATGACCGCCTACGGTCGGGGCATGATGCTTTATTCTACGGCTTCATGGGCGAATAATGCGCTTGACAGGTATTTTATTTTATTTATGCTCGGTTCGGTGCAGAACGGGCTTTACGGCGTTGCTTACAAGATACCCGCCATACTAATGGTGTTTCAGCGGATATTTGCGCAGAGCTTTCAGATGTCCGCCACGAAGTCTTATAAGGAAGAGGACGCAGGGGGATTTTTTGGTAATCTGTATGAGCTATACAATGCTGTCATGCTGATAGGCTGTGCCTGCATATTGCTGGTCCTGCGACCGCTTGCGGGCTTCATGTTTCAGAAGGGATTTTATGAGGCGTGGGTTATGGTTCCGCCGCTTCTGATATCCGTGATATTCGGGGCGCTTGAGGGCTATCTTGGCTCTATATGCCTTGCTTATAAGGACGGCAGGAGCATGGGAGTGGCTACGGGGATAGGAGCTTTGGTTAACATAACATTAAATTATATCGGTATAAACCTGTTTGGCGCGATAGGGGCGGCTTTTGCTACGATGATATCGTATTTTACTATGTTTGCGATAGCTTATGTGCTGACCGGGAAGCATGTCAGGATTTTAGTTGACATAAAACGAAATATATTTGGATATGTGCTGATATTGATTGCGGGAGCGGTCACTATGCTTCCCGGACTTTTGGAGCCGGGGGGCTTGCTTGGATTCCTTTTAGGAGACAGCAACAGCGGTACGGCATCGTCCGTAGTATGGCTTCTGATACATGGAAGCACCATGGCTTATGCGGCAGACGCAGTTATTGTCGTGATTCTGGTCTGCATATATAGGAGACAGATTTTGTTTGTCAAGAGGAAGTTTCTGAGTGGAAAAGCTTAAAGATAAGGGCAATGCTATATACTGTGCTTTATTCATATATCTGATAGCCACGTCTTTTATAAATCAGGACGTGTACGCTTTCACGGTGCGGTATGCTTCGCTTATCATTTTTCTGGTGCTTGGCTTGATGTCGCTGCCGTATCTTGTGGAGGATATAAAGAATAAAGACGCTGATCTTATAATGGCGTTCCTTGTCGTGGCGCTGTCGGGGATATTCGTTTTGATTACACATTCAGGCTATGGGGCGGTGCTGATCCCTTCTGATCTTGCGCTAATCTGCTATATGTCGAAGCATATCAGGCTTGGAAGGAGAGATATAGTAGTACTTTCTTTTGCCGGGGCTTCGCCTGTTATCTTGTGGTACTCTCATGTGAGATGGTCGTATAACTTTAATATGGCGGGCTTTGCCTTCATGCTTATGGCGTTTTTCGGGATGATCTTGATTGAGGAAGTGTTTAGGCAGGAGATTGCAGACGGTAGAAATACGGGCGACAAAGAGGCGGGAAGCATATTAGGTTTACATAAAATAATAATGACGCATCGCGGATTTATTGAGTGGATGATTTTTCTCACCGCATTCATCCTTTCCATGCTCTATCATTCAAGGACGGCGATGTTCGGGATGATCATGTTCCTGATTGTTTATCTTATATTTCATATTATGTCAACTAGAAGACGAATGCATGATATAAATATATGCAAGTCCCGTATTGGTAAAGGAAAGTTGCTGTATAGGCTTATATTCCTGCTTGCTTCTGTCGGGGCAGTGATATTTACTTTTGTTTACATAAAATTAGCTAACCGTTTTGGAGAAGTCACAGTATTGTATAAGGATATATTCTCAGGGAGGCAGGCGATATGGAAAGAGCTTTGGGGAGCTTTTCTTGCTTCGCCGCTAACAGGCATAGGCTCGGCGTATGAAATAAAAAGCTTCGAGATATTTGAGGTTCACAATGGACTTTTCGATATACTCACGGTTCATGGGATCATTGTTTTCGGGCTTATTATCGTGATGCTATGGAGAATGTTCGAGCGGGCTTATAGCCATAGCGCAGATGGTACAAATGGTTTACATAATGCAAATAAATCTTATCGTATAAAAAATATAGCCATATCCGCAGCTTTCGCCATGATGTTCACATCATACTTTGAGAACTTCTTCACAGTCCCGCCATACAGCGTAATCTTTATGACTTTTATTCTGATAGCCGCTGTTTGATTTCTTTCCTATTTGTCATAAGGGAGTTTTTGATATATTATTTTTCATTGAACAAGATCGTGCATGAACTAAAGGGTACAATAAAATGAAAAAAATAGCTGTAGTTTTTCCGGGGATGGGGTATACGAAGGACAGGCCGCTTCTTTATTATGCTGGGAAGATGGCTAAGAATAGCGGGTATGAGCTTGTACATATTGATTTCTCCGGGCTTGAATGGAGCAAGGACAGGCTAACGGATCACGCTTATCTTACGAAGAAGCTGGATGAATGCTTGCGGCTTACGGAGGAGATGCTTAAGGAGACCTCTATTTCTCAGGATGATGAGGTTTTATTCGTATCAAAGAGCATAGGCACTGTAGTCGCCACAGCCTATGCTGCGAAGAAGTCCCTGAATGTCAGGCATATCTGCTTTTCTCCTTTAGAGCTTATCGGAAGCTTTATCAAGGAGGAGAGCGGGATCTTATTTTACGGGGACGATGATCCTTTTGCTAAATTCGAGGTCATAGAGAAGATCGGAGCAGAGAAGAAGCTTGAGATGCACCGCATAGAGGGAGGCAATCATTCGCTGGAGACGGGAGATATATTAAGAGATATAGACAGTCTTCATGGTATCATGCTTCGCATCAGCGATATAATAAGCAAGCGTGACATTTATCATATATCCGTGCAGGGCAGGGATGGCTCTATAAAAGACCTCTCCGAATACAGGGATAAGGTTCTGCTTATCGTGAATACGGCTACGGGCTGCGGCTTTACGCCGCAGTATGAAGCGCTTGAAGGCTTCTACAGGACTTATAAGAAGGACGGCTTCGCCGTGCTTGATTTTCCATGTAATCAGTTTGGCAGGCAGGCACCCGGCACTGCTTCCGAGATACATAATTTCTGCACGGCAAAGTATGACATTTCCTTTGAGCAGTTCGCGAAGATCGATGTCAATGGGAAGAATGAGACAGAGTTATTTGCCTACCTTAAGAGCAAGCAGGGCTTTCATGGCTTCGGGGACTCGCCGGATGCGGATTATATGAGAAAGAAGCTTGCAAAAGAAGTCCCCGGCTACGAGGATACCGCTGATATAAAATGGAATTTCACCAAATTCCTGATAAACAGGAAGGGCGAAGTAATAGCCCGCTTCGAGCCGACGGAGCACATGGATATAATAGAAAATGCGATCAAGGCGGAGCTTTAAGCTGCGAAATTATAGATTTAAGTCTGATTATTTACCATTAAAATAATGGTAAATCGTATTGATTTTACCATTAAAATAATGGTAAAATATGTGCAGGAGGCAGCTTGAGGTATGGGAAAGTATGTTATTCCTGCATTTACCACAGGAGATGAGATAAAAAAAGTAAGACAGGCATTGGGCATGACACAGAAGGAATTTGCCCTATTCGCAGGATGCTCTAAGCCTACGGTTGAGCGATGGGAGAGCAGTGATAAGCCCGTCACGGGGCCTGTCGTCACGCTTCTTGAATTATTGAAAAGAGATTCGGAGATTCCTCTGAAGCTTATGATTCCTAATGAAAAGCTGAAGCTGCGGCTTTATTATATGTATGGAGATATGGTGTGTACCATCATTGACGTGGACGAAACGGTACGCAAGGTGAGGGTACGCAACTATACGGATAACCAAATGTTCAGGGCATTCGGGCGGAATACCGAGCCGACTTATGATGACTATGAGGAGTTCATAGAGTCCCGATGCTTCCCTAAAACCAGAGACAAGCTGAAGCTGGAGCTTAAAAGGCTTGACATACCATTTTATGATCCTATCCTTATCATTGAAAAGACCGAGGGACGGATGTCAGACGATGAGTTCTGGATAAGGCTTGAGAGGTAGCATATGGTTGAGATGTTTGAGAGCGATCTCAGGGAAGAAGGCAGAAGATCGTCTAAGGGCAATCAGCTTAAATGGGAGGATAACGGAGTATGGTATAAGGCGGATTATCTGGGTTATGAGGGACTTTCCGAGTATGTCGTGTCCGAGTTGCTTAAGGATTCCACGCTAGCTTCAGATGAATATGTGATATATTATCCTGAGCAGATAAGATATAAGAATCAGACCTATAACGGATGCAGGAGCAATGATTTCACAGGCGGATGGCAGACTATAACGCTTGAAAGGCTCTTTAAGAACCTTTACGGAGAAGGGCTGAATAAGGGCATTTATTCCATAGAGGATCATGAGGCGAGGCTTATATATCTTGTGGAGCAGGCAGAGAGGGCTACAGGGATAAAGGATTTCGGGAAGTACGTCTGCAAGCTTTTTACCATTGATGCGCTGTTTTTGAATGAGGACAGGCACACGCATAATATCTCTGTGCTGATGGACGGAGAGGGCGGATTCCGCCTGTGCCCGATTTATGATAACGGAGCGGCCCTGCTATCGGATACAGCTATGGATTATCCGCTTGAAGGCGATATATACGAGCTTATTTCCTCGGTGAAATCTAAGACGATATGTGATTCCTTTGATGAGCAGCTTGAAATTGCGGAGAAGCTTTACGGCAGGCAGATAACCTTTTCTTTTGACAGGAAACGCATGGAGGCGGTACTGGATGCGGATGGAATATATGATAAGAAGATAAAAAACAGGGTATCAGATATCGTCCTTGAGCAGAGAAGAAAATATAAGTATCTGTTTAGCACGGACTGAAAGTCCAAGTTGATTTCACGTTACAGTAAAATATTAGTAGGCAAACAGAATAAATAAAGGAAGAGGGAGTGGATCCCCCTCTTCACAGCATACAGTAATTCAAATATGATGTTAATCGCCAAAAAAACACATAGGAGAAAAACTGTATGGATACTATT
>JAFTAP010000110.1 GCA_017455525.1 Lachnospiraceae bacterium | reverse complement strand
GGATGGTTAGTGGGTATCTCATACCCACGGTGCAAAAACAGCCCTTTGGCTGTTTTTGAGTGCCGTTTAGGACCGCTATGCGGTCCTGGCACCGTCCGAGGGTTCTCCGGTGCACCGATGCCACCCTTGTCAGTTTTTCCCGTATTTCCGCGCTGTCACGGTCAACGTCCCTGTTATACCTTAGAGCCATCTTCTTGTCGCTCCAGCCGAAGTAGTCGCTCATCTGCGATATGTTATTGCCGTCATTGATCTTCGATGCGACATACGACCTACAAGAATGAGGATTATGGTATGGAACTCCGGCTGCCTCGCAAAGTCTATGAACACGAGCGATATACGTGTTGTACTGCACAGCCTTATCCCTAAACATAAACACGAACTCTCCGTCAGGCTCAAGCTCCATAGCCCTTTTTAATACCTTCAGCGTAAACGGAAGTATAGGCATCCACCTTCGCCCATTCTGCCCGTTCCCTTTAGTCCCTTCCTTAACACTGTATGTCCGTTCCGATCCGGCAGGGGCAAGGGTATTGTGCGCATGTATGTGAACCACGCACCGATCCTCGTCAATGTCTTCGCGCCTCAGGGCAGATATGGTTTCATACCTGTCACCTGTAAGAAGCTGGTACTCAAACAGCATACTGAATACATCTTCCTGAGCATCAAGATATCTTATCAGCCTGTCATGCTCCTCCGTCGTCCATGTTCCGCGCGGGTCGTTCTGGGCAAAGCACACTATTATAGCCTTCGTATAATGGTACTTTTCCACCCTGTTGGATATAATCCCTTCGTCCAGTGCGTACTCAAGCATGTTGTAAATACATGACCGTAGCTTGTCATAAGTGCTCTTTGCGTATTCTCCGGCATGTTCCTTCGAGAAATTCACAAAGAAGCTCTTGATATCCTGATACGTAATCTTGCGTATAGGCATCTTATCAAGCTTAGTCCCTTTTATATGAAGATACGCCTTCTGGTCTGCCATGAGTGTAGACGGCTGTCTTCCTATTATATACCACTTCTCAAAATCGGCTCTTATCTCCGAGAAGCTAAGGTCAATATCATCTCCTGTACCGAAATATATCGAATACAGTTTAAGCACAACATCCGTATATGACCCACTGACTTTACTGCTACTGCCCCCAACTTTTACATTTGTATAACAATAATCCTCTCTGTGTTTACCATCCTTTCTATATGATATCTTGTTCTTATGAACCTGCTTAACCAAACGTTCCTTCTTAGAAAAAAGCATACTATTCAGTTCCGCAGCCTCCGCCGTCATCATCATACCGTTATCACGATATTTCTGCAACAACAGCTCATTCATGCGGATCTCTTCAATCTGCATAGTGCTGACAGACGATGGCATAACCGATACATCAAGATTGCTAGCATGCAAGGCGGGAGCAGATGTAGACTCACAGTCCTTGCCGGAAAATGTTTCTGTGACGGTCATCTGCTCTCACCTCCCTTATTTTGTTTTTTTATGCCCCTCGTAATTTAGTTCATATTTTCCTGCGGGGGCTCAACAAAATGACACCGTGTATCTAGATGATCTGGTGTCACTTCAGCTGATATATCGGCTTTATCTACGTCAACGCCCGACACAGTAATTGGTCCCATAGCTTCCACCCCATCAATAATGATTGGTCCGGAAACAATATATTCGCCTACATTTAAGAATCTAAGCTCCATCACCCACTGTCCCGGATTCTTGGGGTCTATCATCTTTGCTATCATATTCATATCACAATCAGACGGCTGAAAATAAAGAACCAACCCCGACTGAAGCATCTTCCTTTGCGTGGGATTTGCATTGTTTAAGGTAACGACTTGCGTCGCTAAAATCAGATTGATTCCAAACTTTCTTCCCTCCGAAAGAAGAATTGACAACATACCTGATGTGGAATATTTTATATTTTGTACCTCATCTATGAAAACATATACATTTTTATATTTATGAATCTGACAAGAAAGTGCCATATTCCAAAGTTGTGAAAGAACAACTTCAATAGCAACGGCTTGAGAATCCGAATCCAGATAGCTAAGATCAACAATGTTAATCTTTCCCTGAGTGATAAAGTCATTCCCGTCAACAAAAATATTGTGCCCAAATATTCCGTACATCTTGTCATAAACATTTTCAGCAACATCATCTCCAAGTGCTAAAAGCTGATTGCCGATAGCTGCAATCCCTTCTTTATGATATATCTCCTTATGCATGACCTGCTCTATAGCCTTACGTAGCATAATACGTTGTCTGGATTTTAACGCAAACGGTTTTGATAAAGCATCCGTCAAAGACATAACTATATCAACATCCGATTTCATTCTTCCGTTCGGCATCACCGTCTTTTCAAAAAGCGGTAGCTTCAACTCCCCATTGCTTAAATCCCTATAGATTGAATTCTGAAGAAAATCTTTTCTGATGCCCTCATATATTGTTTCTCTATTCAGACAATCATGAGCATTGAAGGCTAAAACTGTCACATCTTGACCTCCTTCCACCATCTCTAATAGAAGCTTCTGCGCAGCTACAGATTTACCCGCTCCGCTTTTTCCGAGAATAGTAACGTGACTGTTGTACAATCTTTGCGCATCAAAAAACACACAATTTTTGCCACATCTTCCTAAAAATATCTTATCTTTCATACCGCAATATACCTCCTGCTAATTCAAACCAGTTCGGCTTCCCAACTATTTTTATAGATTCCATATTGAATCGCATCATCCTTTTTCTCATATATTGTCCGTCAATTTTATATGTCATTTTAAATGAATATTTATTATCATGAGATTTAGATAAACATCCATTATCCGACAATGCTTTCTTTATTACATCAATCGGAACTGTCTCTCTGATATCCGCAATAATATCATAGAAACACTTGCTTGAAAGATACATAAACCCTGATGAGACGAATATGATTTTGTTCCATTTTTTTGAGACGTCAAGCGGTATTATCGGAAGCTCTATTACAGTTACCTCGTTATTTTCAATCCAGCGATAAAACTCAAGGATAAAAATATCGTTTATTCCATCTATATCCATCATGCATTCATTAAAATCCAAAAGATGTATTATAGCCGCCTCAAACGCTTCGCTATCACTATTTTTCAGCTGATCTTCTATCAGAAATTTGGCTGAATATAAAAAGGCTTTTGAGTCTTCATAAGTACCTATCGCATCTGTCATATTATGAATTAATTCGTCAACTTTTTCCCCAGAAGGAATTAGTTCGCGATAGCTATTATAATTTATGCAATCCTCATCCAGCTTTATACAAAAAAAGTGGTTTAAGTATTCCTCCGGAATCGTTTTATGGAATACAACAAATATTATTGAATCAACTTCTTTTCCGTCTCTGCACCCCGATGACAAATTACTTATAATGAAATCAACTGTGTTTCTTGACATATAGGTATCTTTATAGAAGAAAAACAAAGGTGTCGAAACTGATCCATTGATTTCCTTCGCTATCTTTTTTTCAGATGTTGACGCATGGATTACCTTCCTCCTGCCAAACGATACGCTATTAATGAAACGCTCTAGCAGATTCACGTTTTCCTCAATTATTGCCATAGGAATATTAGAAACACCCGCAAACCGCATAAGCGGCGAATTTATAGCTATGCTCGCTAACACTGCTCCTTCATTTATTACCATAGATGTATCTCCTCCATATTTTTCTTAGAATCACAGAAGCCCCAGTCTCCATTTGTAAATTTATTCCACCCCCACTTATACGGAATTTCTTCCACTTTAGCCTCTTTTATAAAAAAAGAATACAGGGCGTGCTCAACCGTCTTATAATTTTTCACAAGAACCTTCATCCCTTTCTTTTCAAGCTCTCGAAAAACATCTTTTACTTCTGTTTCTTTTGAAAAAAAACTTTTCCTGCTTGCGCCTCTGCTATTCCAACTCAAAAACAACATCGACTTGACTCCGTAACACGTATTTGCTTGATACTCTTTTATAACAAGATTCTCAACATCCAGTAGTCTCTGCGCAAAATATCTCTCCTTACCCTTTCCGTATAACAGCCAGATATAACCGTCCTCACCTCTGTATACCGTTGGCACGATGTTGTCTGACCATAACTTCAGTAATATCGCCTCCCTCATCCTTATGTTATCAGCTTCTCTCTTTATTTCCTGCTTTTGAAACTCGGCACTTAAGTCCATGGATTTTTTTTGCGAGTATTCGATCATATGCATATTTACCTGGCACATATTTTCTTCCATTAGCTTCTCCCTTCGTCCACCTTTTTTACAATTGCAAGCATTTTACTGATAGAAACAAGCATTTTTTGAGATGTTTTTTTCTGAAAGTGGGCAAAACTCCTGTTCACCCAGGAATTGCGAATTTTTCACTAAATTGCACCGGCTTATTTATTTAGTTGTCAAGGTTCTTTCTTTCGCTTTTCAAAATAGCAAAAAAAATGTACACTGTAATTACCTAAAAAAATAAATTTAAAAAGTTCAGGTATTGACAAATGGATAAAAATGGTATCTACACGTTTGAAAAACATAATGCAAATAATTTAGATGACCTTAAACAGACAGTAAATGATTTAAGGGAAAATGCTATTGAAACCGAGATTTTATCAAATTTTATCGAGAAAGCAACATCGTTACCTAATTTTGTATGTTTTGCAGAAAACAATTATGAGAATAATGTTATTTATTCTGTCAAAGACGTTATAGAGTTCCATACGCAAAAGCAGTTATTAAATCTACTTTACGCTGTTTACTATTCAAATATTTATGTATCAGCTTCCCATGTAGTTTATACCTTTTTCAAAAACCGTTGTTCGTTCAACAGCTATCCATACATAGATTTCATCATAGACTTTAATGACATTGATCTTCATTCTAATCAAAAGCATATATTAAAATCTCTTAATTCAGTGAGAGGATTACTAAAAAAAGTAATTGATTCGTTTATAGAAGGCATTTATAGTAACGCTTATCTGGAAAAGAAAATTGGTATGGTGCAAAATGGAAAATCATATATCATTCCCTTAAACACCGCTTTTTTAGTTTTATTACTAGCTTCTTTCAATCTAAACTATAGCAAACCTGAGTTTATTGATTATTTTGAGACTGATGAATACATAAACTCAGATGAATTGACTATTGAGCCAGAGGATTCTTCAGATAAAAGAATTGATGCTACCGCCCCATATATACATTATATTCCTGATATTGAATCGTTGATTAGTGATATACAAAACTATACTAAGACATTATATCCAAATAATAAAGGTTACTATAGTTTATCCCTTAGTCCATTATCTCATTATGTGCATTTTCTTATATCGACTGAAGAATTATTCAAAACACGACAGGCATATTATTTTTCAAAAGTAGCGAATCCGCATAACAGTTTTCCCAGCACAAAGAGTAAGTATGCTAATAAGCTTAGAGACTGTTATAAGATATCCGCAGAGGTATACATTAATTTTAGACGAGCATTTTTATCAAACAACGATATTGTAAAGAAATGTTTTACAAGTGCATGGGATGCGCCTATTGACATTTTTGATATATTACTACAGTACCATTTATCAGAAAGGGCTGATAAGGAATTTGCTTTGACTGATGACATAAAAACCAAAGTAATAAACGAATTTATCAGTGTTATATCCATTAGTCCTGATTATTTGCTTTGTAATGATATTTCTTTATCAGCCAATCTAACTTCGCAGATAACAGATACTACCAATAAACTTATTAATAGTAAATAATACAAAAATAATTATGAAAGATTGGATTTCAAAAGTCACTATAAATCATTTGATATATGTATAGATGAAATATATAAGCATGAAGAAATCCCGAAAAAGCGGAATCCAATGGATTTATTGCGAGATCCCATTGCTCCTCCTGATATAAATCCATATTATGCCGCTTTCCTAAAGGATAAGCTGACCCTTAAAAACAAAGATCATGACCAGGTGAAGTATGAATGATAATTTGAAATATAAAAAGCCTATTATCCTATGCTTTCTTATTACAGTAGGTCTTATCTGCTCCTCCTGTATTACAGTAAGCAAATATCCATCAGATAGCAATGACATTGCAACTGAAACAGGCTTTTCTAATAACCAAACTTGTGTTTACGGCTACTGGGAAAGCAACCAGACACAGCATGCGCTAGCCCTCAATTTGGATGGCTCACATAACCGTTTCCAGCTCAACGTGACACGCTATGACGGTCCAACCGCCTATATAGAGGGAACTTATAAGGACAATGGCGATGGAACGCTGACCGCTACTGTGGAAGTTGATGATTTCGATATAAAAGAGGGTAAATCATTCACAATAGTTCCCACGAACGATAGTGTTGAAGTCATATCTGACGACACGGACTTTCAAGACATTGTTGGGAAATATCCTTATGCGGGCGATGATTTTGATGACTTGGAAGCAATAAGACCTTAATCGTGTTTAAGCCCTAGCTGCCAGCAAAAAAAACAAAAGATGTCAGGAGCTTTATCCCATAAGAATTCTCCTGACATCAGTATTATCTCTGTGAATATCTTTCGGCTATTCTGTAATCAAAGCCCTATTTCCGTATCACAACCTTCGAGATTCCTTTGAATGGATAGCCTCAGCATAAATAGCTTAACGGACTGTTAACATTAGCCTTCTCTATTTTGTATTATTATATAACATCACCCCGCATCCGCATAATAGAAGACCTCGCCCTTCGCCTTGAAAGGCAGATGGCGTCCCTGCGGGAGAAGGTAAGCATGGTCGTGACTTACCTTCAGGTTATTCTCTATATATCCGTCGGTGATTATTAGTATTGGACCGTTCTTCGGGAAGTCGGCTGCCTTCTCCAGCAGATCCACAGCTGGCTGGAGCACAGTACCGCCCCTGCCCTTGACCTCTACCCTGCCCGCAAGCTCGCCCGGCTCCACGTAGCCACAGTCATAGCTATCGGCATCGCTGAACACGAGGCGGACATAAGATATGTCCCTCTCCTCTGAATAAGAGACCACCGCCCCTAGTGCAATGCCTATCTCCTTCGCCGTCATCGAGCCAGAAGTGTCTATTATCACCCCG
The DNA here is from genome assembly GCA_017455525.1 of Lachnospiraceae bacterium. Lineage (GTDB taxonomy): Bacteria > Bacillota > Clostridia > Lachnospirales > Lachnospiraceae > NK4A144. The sequence continues at coordinate 19,072 of JAFTAP010000110.1, read as the reverse complement.
AACGTCCTGCTCTCGTCCTCGACAGGCACGAACCTTGGTCTAGGAATGTCGGGAGTGCAGCTCTGCCTCCTGCTTGGTCTTGCATAGCTCCTGTGCTTCTCAGTCGAGCTGAAGTGCAGCGTGAACCATTCTGCAAGCCTCACGTCCCAAGGTATCGGCGGAGTGGCTATCGCCCTTATCTCCTCTACCAGACTGGCAGGAAGCATCCCCCGTCCCTTATTCTGATGGTACTCCAAACCCTGCGACAGCATCCGCCTGTAAAGCTCATCAAGAGAGACACCATCACCACTTCTCTTTCTCCCTCCGAAAGAACCCTCTCTTCCTGATCTTCCATCTATACTTGCTATGCTTCCCGGAGTCATCATGTCCCCTTTCCCATAGCCCCGGAAAGTCTTCTTTTTCATATATACACGTATATCACTTACAATCATGTCGTAAATAGTCTCAGCAGAAAGTCCATTAAGCTCAGGGTCATACAGGGCATCCTCCGGCATCTCCCCCACATTCATCTCACGGAGCCACCCGTTTATGACATAATCAGTGGCAAGATTCCACAGATAAGGATCCCTGCCCTGCCTTCGCTCCATATGCTGGAGTCCTGCATGAAGGTACTCATGTGCCAGCACGAAACGCCACTGGCTGTCGGTCAGTCCCGCATCAGGGTTGACGTATATCTCTCCTACCGAAGCGTCTACTGCCGCAACCTGTATCTCATTCTTCCTGCAAAGCTCTCCGTCCTCGATTATAGTGAAAGCACTCGCAAGTCCGCCAAGCAGCGGGTAATGGCTCATGAACCATTCTGCGGCAACCATCACCGCCGTATTCCTGCTTATATGGTGATAAAAGTCATCATTGCCCGCAGCCATGCTTACCGTGTTCTCAGCAGCCCTTCTTATCGCATAAGCAAAATTCTCATCCCAGCGGCTCCACCTCGTAGCTTCCTTAAATGTTTTTCCATTTAGATCCAGACTCCACATATCCATAGCTGACGGTGAAGCAGTCCCGAATTCGTTCAGATTCTCAGGATACTCATTCTCGACAAGGTATTCATATATAAGGCTTTCGTCAGTTAGAACCCTTGCAGGGAATTTTTCCACGGAAACATTCCCTAACGGCGTTCCAAGTTTTATGTCGGAAAGGAACTTCGCTATGTATATGTCGCATGCGATGTTCCATAGCTTAAGGTTGCATGATGCCTTCCTTGTCTCTTTCCCTGTCTCGTCCATGGCGGTATACCCCGGCATCTTCTCCGTGTCATAATGGTTGAATGCAAGATGAAGGTAGCAGTGGGCTATTACGTAAGCCCACTGAGCCGGTGCAAGCTCCATGTCCTCGTTCACAAGAATGTTGTGACTTTCCTTAAGGCTGACTACCGCGGAAGTGTTCTTCCCCAGCCTTGAGTTTCCCTCCCTTCCGGCGTAGCAGCACACATGCCTGAACACGGGATGCTTTGCAAGTATGGTCTCGCCCTCCGTCAGCAGCCTCCTGTTACGCTCCTTCTGAGACTCTTTTTTCTCCTTCTCTCGTTTATCCTTTTTCATCTCGTTCCTCTCATATCATGCGGCTCCCTGAACCAGCCTCGGAAGGTCACGGACGACCTCCATCATGAACCAGTCGGGAAGCTTCTCCTCGTCATCCCCTGCGACGACCATCTGCGCTATCTCCTCGTTTATTGCCGCAAGCTCCTTTATAAGAGCTTTTGAGCGGTGGACCATGTACTGCGACTCACGGCTCATCTTCTGCTTCTTCTCAGGAAGGTCGTGTATCAGCTTCGCCCTGAAGGACATCGCAATGTAATAAAGCATGTCCCTCTCCTCCGGCTTCGACGGGAATTTAGCCGCACCCTTGAAGATGTCGTTAAGCATGTCGCTGTTCTGCATAGTTTTCGTGTACGCCACGAACATGCCCGCATGGTTTGATGATACGCAGCCGTAAGCGAGCTTCCTGAGAAGCTCCTCCGGTATGTCATTCTCGCCCGCTCCGAACTCCCTCAGTATGTCGCTGAACATGTGCCATGACCTCGGCGTGGAATAAGGCTGCTCTACCTTTGGCGGTTCCGAGAAGAGGTGGTCAGGTCTCTGCGATATGTACTCCGTAACCCACGGATGGATTCCGTTAGCATACGCCCATTCGAGCCACTCCTTCGGGTCAGGGCGTAGCTGCACATGGTACATCCTGTTAATGAGGGCAGTGCTCATCGTTTTCACTATAGCCCCGTCCTGTGAGCGGTTCCCGGCTCCCACCACTATGCTCCCCTCTGGCAGACGGTACTCGCCTACCCGCCTCTCGTATATCAGGCTGTAGAAAGCCTTCTGTACCTCCTGCGTGCAGGCATTCAGCTCGTCAAGGAACAGCACGTATGGTTCCTTCCTCGCTATCATCTTCGGTGGGAAGAACTCAGATGTCTCCCCTTTTATCTGCGGTATGCCTATTATGTCCTCCGGCGCGAGCTGGCTACCCAGCAGGGAGACGCAGGGCAGCCCTACGTCCCTTGCGAACTGCTCCACTATGCCCGACTTGCCTATCCCCGGCGCTCCCCATATATAAACAGGACGCACCGGAGCCACGTTCAGCAGTATCTCCTTAAGCTCATTCTGTGTAACTGTTATCGGCAGGTTCATCCTTCGCCTCCTTCTTCCTGAAATCAATCCCTTCGTAAACCCTCACGGGGTTCCCCCGTACTATGCGGCTGTGCTCCCTCCATGCCTCGTTCCTGTTCCGCCCTTTCCTTTCAGCCTCCATGCATCTGAGGACAGCTCCGAGCTTCTTCTTTGCGTCCTGCTTGTTCATGTACTGGCTCCGTTCCTTCGTGGAAGTCACCGTAACTCCTGTGGGTACATGCGTTATGCGTATCCCGGTCTCGACCTTGTTCACGTTCTGTCCTCCGTGACCGCCGCAGTGAAAAGCCTCTACCCTGATGTCATCGCTCATGTCAACGGGCTCCGCCTCAGGTATCACGCTGACATCTATGAACCAGTTCTTCCTTCCGTGGTTGGGGCGGTAGGGGCTCCTGCATATCCACTGCACGCTACCTTCCAGCCCGGACAGGTCCTCATCCGTAGCGAGCATGACTGATGTATAGTTATTCCCACGCCTCGACCTGCGGCTGCTTATCATCTGCATGTCGGGATACTCACGGCACAGCTCCTCATAAAGAAGCCTTACCGCAAGCTCGCACTCCATCGGTCCCTGACCGCTGCTTATCTGTATTATCATCTCGTCCTCCCGTCATTTCCGTTTCCTGCCTTGTAGCTGTACAGCGGCGTAAGCATACTGTCTATCTCTGCCGTATCCTTTATCGCATCAACTATCTCCGCCATCCCCCTGTAAGCGAAAGGCGCTTCGTCAAGCGTTTCCCTGCTGATGCAGGTCGAGTAAACGCCCTTCATGGAGGTCCTGTATTCGGACACGGTATGGCTTTGCCTTACATCTTCCCTTTTCATGAGCCTTCCTGCCCCGTGCGGTGCGGAACAGTTCCAGTCCGCATTGCCAAGCCCTTTGCCCAGTATGATTCCGTCTTTCATGTTCACCGGAATTATCACCGGCTCGTCCTTACATGCGGATATAGCCCCCTTGCGGAGAATAAGACCGCCATCCTGTTCCGAAATGTAGTTATGGCAGACGGACAATATCTCCCCGCCTTTCCATTTCATGCCCTTCATTATCTCCTTAAGTATCAGCTCCCGGTTCTTCCTCGCATAACGTGTGACTATGCTAATGTCTTGCAGATATTCCTCCATGAGCCTTCCTTCCAGATAAGTAAGGGAGTAGGGCACGTCTTCTCCCTTATCCTTAAGTGCCTCCTGCCCGAGCCTCATGTAATGCTCGGTTACTTCCTTACCCAGATGGCGGCTTCCGCTGTGTACTGCTAGGTAATGATTTCCCTCATCGTCCTTATCCGCCTCTATGAAGTGATTCCCGCCTCCGAGCGTTCCGAGGCTCAGGATCGCCCTGTCCCTCATAACATGGCTGATGCATATCAGGTCGGACAGGTCGTAGCCATCGGCTGCCGGTAACGGCTTCTCCCTTATTTCCATGCCCGCCGGTATGCCTGCGCTTATCACCTTGTCAAGCTTCTGGTAGTCCATCCTCGCCTTTTCGAGTCTCACCATCGAGACGCCGCATCCTATGTCTACTCCGATAAGTCCCGGCATAATCCTTTCGCCAACAGTCATGGTGAGACCTATGGTACATACCGTTCCGGGATGCACGTCCGGCATCACCCTTATCATCGAGCCCTCGGACACCGGGTTGTCACACAGCATCTTAATCTGCGCTACGGCGTGCTGCTCTATCGCAGTATCAGTGTTTACTGCCGTGAATATCTTCGCGCAGGAATAATCTCCTTTTATCTCTATCAAAATAAGCCCCTTTCTTATGGCGTCCTTTCATAAAAGCGCACGAAAAGAACGCCTTCCGCCTTTGACAGAGGCATCGCATCTTATAAAAGCTATTGGATAATATTAAGAATAGCCTTGGATTATAAGCAGGTCAGCCATGCCCCTGTGTCTACCGTAATGTCGTTATTAAAATATAATCTCCGAAGCATAGCCGTCCTCCTTTCTTAGAACTATGTCATTTGCTAATCAAACTACAATCCGGTATCTTACCCCCGAACCTGTACTCTGTCAATATCGGCAAGTCACGTTAAAAACATTAGCCTGTCTTTTATTTCCGTCGTGTCATCCTTTATCTTCTCTATATCTTTGTATGTGATCGTCTGCTTGTCTGTCAAGGCTTTAACTACAGCATTGAAAAATTCACGGTTCTCAGCGATTATCCTTTTGGCTTCCTGATAATACCGCTCCAGCATTGCAGCCATCCTCATCCTGTCTGAATCCGGATAACTCATTTGCGCCCCGTCTTCTATGTCATTGAAACCGAAAAAGCATAATTCCGTGAAGCATTTCTTCACCGATTCATACGCTGAGTTTATATCAGACCATGCCCCCGCATCGGCTATTCCGAAAGTCACCTCAACTGCGGCTTTTCCAGCGAGAGTCCTCACTATGTTGTTCTCTATATTAATCTTCGACAGCTCAAATCCATCATGATCATGATACTTCGTGATACCATATGAATTGCCTCTGTGACTGCGTACCGATGCAACGCTTACGCTTCCCGGATAAAGTACCTCTGAGACTACGGTGTGCCCTGCTTCATGAACTGCTACGTGCTCTCTCAGCTCATTGCTCGATGAACGCTCGCATTCAGGAGCACGAAAAATAACTCTCATGCACGCCCTGATTATATCCTCGTGCTCTATTTTCTTTCTTCCGTCATATCCAGCAAATATGCCTGCCTCATTAACGACATTTCTTAATGCATCACAGCTCTTGCCTTCAAGAAAGCGAGCTACCTCATGCGGATCAACGTCTTGCGATATATGTGTTGACCCAAAGCTATGCTTTACGATTTGTTCTGCCACCTCCAGCTTCGGATTAGGCACTTCTATTAGTTTACTGAACCTGCCCTCTCTCTTTAATGAATCTGGCAGAATGTGAATATCATTTGTAGTCGCAATGACAAAGACATCTTTTCCTTCAACAGAATCCATACACGACTGCACAACAGCATAGATTTCCGGTGTACCGTATTCTTCTCGTTGCTTGATGAACTTATCAAGGTCATCTAGTAAAATTATGGATGGCTCATTATTGCCTGCCTTATCAAACGTTTCTCTTATGCACTCGATAAATTCATTTTCTGGTTTATCTTTCCTCACGATGTATGACGCCTGACCGCTTTCCTCGATAAAACAGGTTGCCATTAGCGTCTTTCCCACTCCCGGATTTCCGTAAATCATGACTCCTCTCGGCATAGAGACTCCTAATCTGCGATATTTAGCCGGATTCTTAAGTACGTCGCACATCCTCTGTAGTTCTTCTTTTATATCTTCATAACCTATTACACGTTCAAATGCTCCCATGACATCCCCTTTCGTTTTTACCTCATTTTTCCGTAACTAAATCACCATTTCACATGTCAAACAGTGACATCTGATTGGATGCTGGCATTTCGCTCAGTATCCCAAGCTCCACAAGCTGCTTCGCAACACCCTCTAACAAGCTGCTCGCTTCCTCGTCCTCGGGCTCATATTTAGGGAACACGTCAAAAAAGTCTTTCTCCTTCCCCATAATAAGGCTCCTCCATTATGATATTTGGCTTGCATATTTTAGCCTCGTTCCTTGTTTTAACTGTCCTTTCTCAAGAATATTCTACTCATACGAATAGACACAATGTGTCATTATGAAAAAAGCTGCCACACTTTTTTGTGTGACAGCCTAATTTACAGAATAAGCATTAAATTATCTCATATGTACTTCACTTAAAGCCTCGGATCTACCGGCTCGCTCTCCAATGCGAGAACGCCGAAGACGCATTCATGAACCCTGTACAGAGGCTCCTTGCTTACGAACCGTCTAAGCGACTCCACACCGAGCGAAAACTCCCTTAAGGCAAGGCTCCTCTTGCATGACAGGGAGCGTTTCTTAAGCCGGGAAAGGTGCTCCGGCGAAAGATACTCCGGTCCGTATATCATCCTGAGGTATTCACGTCCCCTGCACTTCACGGCTGGCTGAATCAGATGACCTCCATTGAGCGTTACGTATCGCTCCGGCTTCACGACCATTCCCTCGTCACCGCTTTCCGTAAGTATCTTCCACCATCCAATAGCTTTCGCCGTCTGCTCTCCATCGTCAATATCTATTATCAGATTGTCCGTAGTCATAATAACAATATCCCTTCCAACCATATATCTCCCGATCATGTCTAAATGCCACTCATGCGTCTTATAACAGAAGCACCGTCCTTCGCTCGCCAGCAGATGGAACGGGGCTATCCTTATGTCCTCAAGGCTTTTCACGCCCCAGCAGTATTCATGGTAGGCTTCCACATACTTATTGATATCATTAAGCTTATCCTGATACCATCCTAAAAGGGCTGAAAGATCCACTTCCGTGTCATCGCTACTTATCCCTCTTTCAAATACTTCCTCTATGGCGGATATCGAAGCCCTAAGAGCCTCACGCCCAGCCCTCCCGACGGGTCCGTACTGCTCCTTAAGAAGAGCCTTCGCCTTCTCGGACCAAGGCATGATCTCCGTGTCAAGGCATACCCATTCCGTGTCGAAGTCATCCCAAAAATATCTATCCGTAAGCTCAGCATCAATCCTGTCCAGAAGACCGCTCTCCATTTCAGGGTCATCGAAGAACCGTCTTCCCGTCCTCGTGTATATTATGCCCCTGCTTCCGTCCCTCACGCCGAACCTCTTTGCAGCAGCCTCAGGAGAATGGCACAGGACAACGACAGCCCTTGAACCCATGTGCTTCTTCTCACACACAACCCTGCTTACACCGTTCTTCTTATAATAAGAAAACGCTTCGGCTGGATGCTCCAGATAGTCATCAAGCTGGCTGGTCTCGCACGGTGACATCGTAGGTGGGAGATATATAAGCCAGTGCGGGTCAGCGGCGAACCTGCTCACCGTCTCAAACGCCGCAGCCGTGTTCTCCTTTGGTATCACTATCTCTTGAATCAGTGAGGTCGTGATACGAAGCTTGCCTGTTATATCAGAAGCCTTCAGCATATCATTATCGTTCTCCACGCTCATAAGCGGTCTCACAGGCTTGTAATACTCCTTCTCCGCCTGTACACTTACAATCTCTTTCTCCGGATAACGTAAGCACGAAAGCTTGCCACCGAAAACGCAACCCGTGTCGATGCAGAACGTGTTGTTGAGCACCTTCACATCAGCCTGCGGAGTATGACCGTAGACTATAACTGCCGAGCCCCTGTAATCCTCAGCCCAGTCAAGCCTTACCGGAAGTCCGAGGTCGTCCGTCTCCCCGGTGGTGTCACCGTAAAGGCAGAACTCCCTTATCCTTGCGGAAGCCCTCCCTATGTACTCCTGCCTTATCCCCGCATGGGACACGACGAGCCTCCCGTCATCAAGTATGTAATGGCTCACGAGGCTTCTGAGGAAATCACGGATCTCCTCCCTGAAGTCATCGTTCTCATTCTCGATCTCCTCAATGGTATTCTTCAAGCCGTACGATATCTGCACGTTCCTGTTATTCAGATACCGTTCGAGCTTATTGTCATGATTCCCCGGCACGCAGAGGGCATAGCCCGATCTCACCATAGGCATTACAAGCCTGAGAACAGCCATGTTTTCCGGTCCCCTGTCGCATAGGTCGCCCACGAACACGGCTTTTCTTCCTTCGGGGTGACAGTAAACGCCCTCCTCCATAACGTATCCCAGCTTGCCCAGAAGCTCCTTAAGCTCCTTAGCGCATCCATGCACGTCACCTATAATGTCGAAGGGTCCGTGCTCGTCTTTCCTGTCATTCCATAGCTTGGTATATGCTATCTCCGCATCATCGGCTTCCTCCTCACTCTTTATGAAGTAAACAAAGCGGAAGCCCTCCTCCTTCAGCTTGCCTGTTCCCTGCCTGAAGGCGGACATCTGCGACCTCACCTTCTTCTCCGGGATGCTCCGGTCCGCTCTCCCGGCGTTCCTCTGTAATATCGTCTTCTCCGGAAGGTCCATTACTATCGCCACCGTATGCACGTCCTGACTCTTGGCAAGTTCCGTTATCTTCTTCCTGTCGTCTTTCCTAAGATTGGTAGCGTCTATTACTGTGGTCTTCCTGTGGGAAAGTCTCTTCTCAGCCACGGCATACAGCAGCTCGAATGCGTCCGCTGTCACGCTCTGGTCATTCTCGTCATCCGACACCATCATGCGGAAAGCATCTGACGAAAGTATTTCCTCCTCCTTGAAATGTTTCCCTGCAAATGCGGATTTCCCGCTTGACGTGACTCCTACCATCGCTATAAGGCAGAACTCCGGTATCTCTATCTTCATTTTCTGAACACCCCCATCTGTGTCGGGCTCATTCCCCGATCATCCTTTTCTCCTATTCCTTTAATCTCCACGGAATATCCGTATTCCTCACATATATGCTCCGTCCATGCCCTGAACTCTGCCCTCGTCCACTCGAAGCGGTGGTCACTGTGCCTCAAGCTGTCTTCCCCTATATACTCATAATTCTTATTGTATTCACGGTTCGGAGTGGTCAGTATGACCGTCCTCGGTATTGCGTATCCAAAGAGCACCTTCTCGAATTCCGGAAGCCTCGCCTCGTCTATGTGCTCCACGACCTCCACCAGGCAGGCGCAGTCATAATGCTCGAAACGGCTGTCCTTATATAAGAGCGACCCTTGGAAAAGCTCAAGCCTTGAGTCACCGTTAAGCTTCAGCTCATCATATCCAAGCCTCTTCTTTGCCTTATCAAGTGCGCTCAGGGACACATCCGCTCCTGCGAGCTTCGCTATGCCCCTGTCCTGCAATAAGAGCGATAGCAGCTTTCCCTCCCCGCATCCGATGTCTATCACAGAAGCAGCGTTCATACGAAGCACCTCGTCCCTTACGGTTTCAAGCCGTATAGTATCCAATGGCTCAAAACCGCTTATATCCTCCGGCTCATTTACGCTGCTTTCCCCATCTACACCAATACCTATCAGCTCATTGAACTTCCTCGCATAGCTCTTTGTTTTTGGAAAGTACCGCCTAACTATCATCTCCCTGTATGGATGTGACTTTATCCATTCCCCGCCGTGATCCGCCAGCTTTTCAATCTCGTCCTCGGACACGTAATAGTGCTTTTGCATGTCCGACACAGGGATTAGCACGTATAGCTGATTCAGAAGGTCAGACAGCCTCACCCTGCCTTTCAGGGTCAGGTTCACGTATGGGCTCTCTCCCCATTCAGGGAAAGTCTCGTCTATCGGGAATGTCTCGTAAGTGACCTCATAGCCCAGCGGCTCGAACATCTGCCTGAGTATTTCCTTGTTCCCTCGTACCGGGAGCATGGTAAGCCTCGCCTCCAAGTCCATCCTGCTGTCCGCAAGCTCCTGTCTCTTGTCGCATTTCCTGCTCATGGCTTTCCCTAAGACAGAAGCTAACGCTTTGCTCATGAAAGACGAAGTCACGTATGGACGGTCATTCACGTATGCGAAAAGCCCTGCTTCGCCTGAGTCTTCCCTTCCTTTTGCAAGGTCAATCGGGTCGAGCTCCAGCAGAAGCGCGAATGTCGTCCGCTCATCCGACACTTCCGGGTAGAACGCATAAACCGTCCCCATCTTCATCCGGAACTCCTGAGCCCTGTAAGGGTTCTTATACAGGAGATACCCTATGTCCTGCGTGTCATTGCCTGTGTATGTTATCGTCAGCAGCATATCCTCTCCTCACTTATCTTCTCTAACATGTTCTATCGCATATACGACTGCGCTCATCGTGAACGTCACTCCTATCCAGATTATTCCCATAACAGGAGTGAAGTCCGCCCTGTTCAGATACATGAATGTCATCATGGCTGTAAAATATATAATATAAATCATGTGCTCCTTCCTTTATTATGAATTATAGAACATAACATGGACATAATACGTCAATGACAAAAAATTCCTGTCTTTTTCTCCAAAAGGCAGAGCACTAAAGCCCTGCCTGTCTTCTGCCTTCGGGATAAAAGCATAACGTCACGCTCTCCGGGTTAACCCTCATGCTCATCCCCGCACCCATATATGGGGATACGCTCTTAAGAACCGCTCCCGCATCCGTCTTATCTGACAGCCTCCATAGGCATCCTAAGAAGCTGTCCGCATAGATCTTGTCCTCCTCAAACCTTCTGCAATCACTAAGAACTGTCATATCCCCTCCTATCCTGCAGCCTCAAGTCTAGCCATCTCATATTTATCATCATGCATGTTATCAGCTATGAAGCCGGCTATTGATATACTGCCGCCTTCCGTTTCGTATATGCTGTACGAGAGCCTATCCTCCTCGCCGACATGCGTATCGTTAACCTCCCTCACCATCTCACGGAGCCTTTCTAGACAAGCCCCTTCCTTCGGGAGCAGAAGTGTCTCATGTATGGAAGACGGTATGATGTATAATTCCTTGCCCGTCTTCTCTGTTATTTCTTTAATAAGACCGCCGTATAGCAGGCATGTCGCACCGTTAAGCCTTTCCTTGTTTGTCAGGATATATACCTCGGAAAGCATCCTGATTTCCTCGTCAGCATAATCGGAAAACGCATCTCCCATCATGTTTTCCAACTCCTCCGTGATTCCCACCTGCTCCGGCTCGAACAGCCTTGGCGTGTTCACGCTCGCATACTCCCACAAGACATCTTCCGTGACACCCCACGACTCCATCTGTGAATTATTTATCACTACTGAAGCATATCCGTAATCAGTACCACCTAATGACACAGCATAGATAACAGCAAGGTCGAGGAATCCCCTGTGGGGCGAGCTTTCCAGCCGCTCCCTGTTCCTCTCCCTGTTCACAAGCTTATAAACTATTCTCCCCTTCACCCTCTCGAAGTCACCGAAGCCCTCCACATCAATCCCTCTTGGGCTGCTGTTCCTCCTGTAAACTTCTATTATCTCGTCAACCACTGCTCCCATGCTTGTCCCGTCACAGAAGCTCGCATAATAGTCTTCAAGATATATGGTCGGGGCTATGGTGCTTCCTTCCTTGCGTATGGAAAGCCCCTTAAGTCGTACCGAGTTGTTCTTAAGCGTGTCTATGACCTCAGTGCGGTATCCCTCTCCGAGTGAGTTCCTGACTTCCTCCTCAATTTTGTCTGTAAATTCCCTGAATCTCATTTCCTGTGTTCTCCTTTTCCCATGATCGAATAAGAAATGCCCCCGACCTTTATCTTCCGGGACGCCATATGGTCAGGGGCTGTTAATGGTGCTTCCGTGATATATCCGCCTAAGTTATAAGCGTTTCATTATCCCGCACCTCGGATAATCAATGAATGTAATGCTTACGCCGCATCGTCCATGTCGTACACTACCTCCTCGTTCTGTACCTCGGACATGTCTACCGAGATCTCCGTCTTTATGCTCTCGTCCATCGAGATCGCCTTATGGAAGTCCGCCTTCATGGGCGCATACTTCAGTAGCTGCTTTATGACCGTCTTCTTCGCCATGCTCTCATAGTTGGTCTTCCAGTGGCTGTAGTCCGACGTGAAGCTCTTGGAATAAGTCATCGCGTAAGCGTCCATATCGGGCTTGCTCATGAACTCGAACCTGTACCCGCCGTTGTCGAGCTTGAATATCGCATAGAAGCCCACGATGTCACCCCTGTCCTCGAAAGCGGGTACATGGCTCAGCGTGGGGTTAAGCCCGAAAGCATAGTTAAAATCGTCATTCTCATATACCGTGTGCGCCTCTATCGACTGCATCCTCTCGTTCCTGTATGCGAGGTCTATCATACCCCTGTAGCCTATCTGGAACTGGCATTCAAGCGTCCCCTTGTTCTTATAAGGGATAAGATAAGCCTGTCCTAATGGCGTGTTTGGCTCCAGCCCTAGCTGCGCTGCGTTCATAAGCGCCGCTATGAAGCTCATGGGCGTGCATTCAGCGAGCTTCGGCGTGTTGTTTATAGCGGACAGTGCCATCCTCATGAACCTCTCAGGCGTAAGGACTGACGGCAGTGCCCGTTTTATCTCTGGCTCCAGCGCCTTTATCATGTCCGCTATGGTCATGCCTTTAGTGAGCTTCACCCCTGCTTCCTTCTTTCTTGGGGCGACCTCCGTTGTCATTTCTGCTTTTTCCTGTAGCTTCTCCCTAAGGTTTCCCATCTGTCGTTTCCTCCTTGATTAGAATCATGCCGCCTCCCTGACGGTGAACCGGCGGTACTCCGTTGTCTTCCTGTATTCCTCGTATATCTCAGGCTTCTCCTCCTTGAGCCTCTTCGCGTCTATGCCTGACTTGGTGACTCCCGACCATGAGACCCTGTACCTGTCGCTTAAGGCGTACTCGCTCTCGCCCATGCAGAGCTTGAGCTTCTGGTCTATCTCGTTCTTCTCCTCCGATAGCTTCTTAATTAGACCGTCAAGCTCGCCTCGTCTCCTGAGGGCCTCGTCATGCCCGATCAGCTGTACGGTATGCTCCTTCCTCACGTTATGGAAATATTTCTCCAAAATGTCATCATATATCGCCGAGCCGTCGGGGTCTGGCAGCACCCTTGGCACTACGTGATTATTCCAGAAGTCCGCCTCTATTATCCGGAGGCTCGCTATCAGGTCATCGTCTCGCCCTATACGCTTCCATTTGAAGTCCCTTCCGAGTATCACGACCGCTATGTACCAAGCCTCCATTCCTGTGACAGCCATGTAGTGCTGGCACTGTATGAAGTAATGGTCCGGCACGGCTCCGTCCTTCCACTTGTCCTCGTTCCATGCGGAAGCCGTCTTGCATTCAAGCCCTGCGGCTTCCCCTACCACTAACCTGTCAACGTTAGCCTGCATGAACGGGTATTCGGTGCTGCGGTACAGGTAATTCGACTTCCTCACCTTCTTGCCGGTCTCCTCCATGAACCTTCTGGCAACGTATTCCTCAAGGTCCCTTCCCTGCCGCATCGTCTCGCTGTCCGTCTCTTCCACCTCATCAGAGGTCTTGTCATGGTATACCGATATGGGGGAGCTGAATGGGTTCACGCCGCATATGGCTCCAGCATCCGATCCGCCTATGCCTTGTTTCCTGTACCTTAGCCATTCCTCATGGCTCATGTTCTTCGTGCCTGCTACTTTCTCGTACATTCTCTTCCTCCGTAATAAGAGCCACCACGCTTATGGCTATGACGGCTCTTATATGAAATGTGTTCACGCCACCGCTTTAAGCAGGGCGTATGCCTTGTCGGTTATCGGGTTTCCGTCCACCGTCTTTGCGAAAAGGCTTTCCTGATAATTGTCCTTCCTCCTGATAGGCTCAGCATGCGTGGCGAAATCAGACACGGCGTTGATGAACCTGTACCCATTCCTGTCCATACCGGCGAGGTCGGGAGCCTTCTGATACCTCATGAGGATATCTTCCTGCTGTCTCCTGATGTTCTTCTTTGACACCTCTGACATGTTATTGTCTATGGGAAGTAGCATGGATACTATATTTTCAGCCTTGTCGCTGCTTACCTTGACCTTGCGTAGCCTCTCAAACTCTCTGCCTAGCTCTCTCATGTATTCCTCTGCATAAAGGAGCGTGTGCTTCGCATCCTCCAGCTTCTCCCTGACGGCTCCTGTGTGGCACGCCGACCATGACCTCTTCGCCCTGTCAAGGGCAAGGTTGAGCGTGTTCTGGCAGACCACCCTTACAGGGGTGATCGCGACCTTGATTGCTCCGCTCCCGTCATGGGAATTGGAGAACACGAGATAGGGAGCCAGCTCGTCCCCGTTCATGATGTACCTCTGCGGGAGCTTCGCAAGGAGCCACACCTTCCTTCCGCCCTGAAGCGATCCCGCCGTCTCGTACTTCACGCCGTTACCAAGCAGAGCGTCCTTGAATGCGAATGCGTCCCTGTTCTGGACTACCCTGTACCTGTCCGTGACGATTCCGAGTACCCTGCTGTCCGTGTCCCTGACGTTAGCGGCGAATCCTTCAACGGGTATCCCCTCATGTCCTGCGAATACGGGTTTCTGTATGACGTTCCAGTCAAGCCCTGCGTAAATAAGTGCTTCCCTGGAGCCGGGTGCTTTCTTTACCTGTGCTCCCAGTCCGTGCCACGGTGCCTTCCTTGTGTAAAACATTGATTCCACGTTTGCTGACATTTCTGTTTCCTCCTTCTTTTTTCAGCATGAAAAAGCCCCGGATGACAGTATCCGGGACTCTCCATAATTAACGTATTTGTTAGGTCTGTAACTTATGTGTAGCTTTTCCGTACGGATATGACAGCTCCTTCAAGCAGTTCTGCCAGTAGCTCTACTTCTTCATTTCTTCTTTTTGCCTCTCTCAGATACCATTTTATGTCTTTCCTTAGAACTGTCTGGCTATGGTGAGTAAAATCCATATGCTTTGTTTCATTTATGTTGCTATTGCTAGGTGTCATAGCATTTCCTTCATGCGATGGCTCTTTCTGATTCTTCAGCCGCCTCTAATATACGGTTCGCCCTCTTCCATAATTCGTTTCGGGCTATCTCGGAAGCCCTGCCTGCGTAGTCTTCCATTATCCTGTCGAAGTCGTCCTCCATCTTCCGGACAGCCTCGTAGCCGTTGAAGTTGTACTCCTTCCTGAATCTCTCTATCAGCACGGCGGGTCCTCCGAGGTTCTCGCTCTCGTCCCCAAGATACTCTACTTCCTTCATGTAGATGCTGAGGCTTCCGAGTGTTCCCTTCCTTACGTTGTGAAGCCTTCTCTTGATGCTCTCCATGAATGAGTCCGTGTCGAGTGCCTTGGATGCCCTGCTTCCTTCTAGGTGAACTCCCATCATCTCTAATAGATGCTCCGACTTACCGAACATCTCCTCTATGTCGCTCCTTATGAGCTGGAGCGTGTCTGTGCAAGCCCTGTCTGATGTGAGATAACCCTTCATCTCGTCCCTCAGCCTTCCTATCATGACCGCAGCCTGAGTCTGGCATGCGTATCTGGAATGGAAATCCGCATCGAAGTTGTTCACGTCCCATGTGTGCTGGCTGAAGAGGTCATCATGGGTGAAATCGTCACAGCGGTAGTGCGACCATGTTCCTAAGAAGTCCGTTAGGTCTTTTTCTTCGCTCTCCATTATGAAGTCCTCCATAGGTTCCGTATTTGCCTCTTTTTCAATGGCGATTCCTATCGGCGTGCTGTTGTTAAGGTTTTCAAGCATCTCGTAAAGCCTGACCCTGATTCCAGCAGAATCATCGCCTTCCTCCAGAGAGGCAAGCTCCTTCTCTATGGAATTCCTAAGCATCTCTGTCGCCTTCTCCTCGGTCCTGTCAAGCTCCCCGCCATCGAAGGGCTGCCTGTCGTACCAGCCTACTTTTTTAGTGAGCTTCCTTTTTTCATCTTTGCTGCCGTCTGACATATCCCTGTCCTCCTTTCATGCTATTCGCAAGCCTTGTCGTATCTCTTGCCGAAGAGTGAGCCGAAGAAGCCCCTCACGGCTCCGTATCCGCCGCCCATGATCCTGCCTATGAGCTTGCCCGGAACTCCGAGTATCATGTCTCCTATGTTCCCGCCGTTCTGTGAGCACTCCCTTATGCTGCTGCCCACGGACTGGAAGAAGCTTTTGAAGGTCTCTTTCCTGTAGTCCTTCTTCCTGTCGTCGTATGTCCAGTTCTCCTCCTCGTCATTAAGGTTGTCTATGAATGCGAGCCTCTTGTCCTTCGGTGTTGCCTTGACTATGTGATAAAGCAGCTTCGTAAGATTGTAAGGAGCCCTCTGCGGCTGTCCGTCTTCCTTATATCCTGCACAGAAATATATGGGGGAGAGCTTAAGCCCGGTTGCCTCCGCTATACGCTTCCTCACTGATGTTGCCTTTTCTTCGAGGTGCTTCTGCAGGATCTCATCCGGCTTGTTGTTCTCTGCGTCCCAGTGGTTCCCTTTCATCGCCACATCCGACTGGTTTAATGCCACGAGTATCCTCTTTTCCGCCTCTGCTCCGAGCACCGGTATCAGCACGTTGTTTATCAGGTCGTATGACGTGCCGAGGTCCTTTGATGATGCGTCCAGTATCACTATCACGAGGTCTATTAAAGGGCTTCCGTCATCCGAGATTTCGTTCAGCTTCTTAACGATGTCCTTCTTTATTTTCTTGTCTGTCTTCACATCATCCCCCAGACCCGGAGTATCCCAGAGTATGAGGTTGTCAAGCTCGTACTTGGTTATGGTAGCCGTTTCGGGGTCCACGCCCACGCCAACCTTAGCGACCTCCATGTTGAACAGGGCGTTCACGGTGGAGCTCTTTCCTGCGCCCGTAGCCCCTGCGAGCAGGACGTTGACCCTCTTGTTCCTCATCTGCAGGAGCTTAGACAGCCTCTTTACCTTCTCCGCATCGGATATGCCGAGGTTCGTTATCTCTTCTTCAAGTATGTCGTATATGCTCCGCCTCTCGTCTGCACCCGCTTCCGGCTCCAGCTTTGCGACTTCACGCTTCTCTATGCTCATCTTGTTCTGCCTCCTCCTTTATTCCTGTATTCTTCCATCCGTCTTCCTCCTTCTGTTTTCAGTGCGTCATTCCGGGCTTCCGTTGCCTCTTAAGAACCCTTGTAAGGCTGATTATACGCAGGCACATGGACAGGATATGTCACGGCTTCAAAAATTTTTCATTCGTCCCTGAAAATCTCTCCCAGTATCACAAGTACCGCCGACAGCACGGCTAATATGACCTTCTCCATCTGCCTCCTCCTTTCCGGGCACAAAAATAGGCAGGACGCATCGGTCCTGCCCTTGGGTGGTGCTTACATGGATATTATATGTATGAAATATTAAAAAATATCACACAATAATATTAATTGCTAAATACTAAATGATTATTTTTATCAGACATAAAGCTATCAAAATCCCCTTCATATGGCAATTCCATTTCTAATATTTTATATTGTTGAAGTAGTACGGCTTTTAATTCTTGGTCTGTATTGGAATTCCTAAGCATCTCTACAGTCATGTCATATGCAGATGTCTCCATCTTAAAGGCTTCAATATCTATTTTTTCCAATTCACTTAAATAATATAGTAATGCCTCGTTAATTCGTTTGTATGCTAACAGTTGTTTTTCTAATGCTCCAACTATGCCAGTCCTTATGCATACTTCTTTCACGACTAAAGATACCATTCTAAACCATGCTATAATATTTAGACGCATAAAGAACAGCAAAAAATTACCTTCGCTTTTTACTCCTGCATCTACTACATCCATCACACATAAAACTCCATTGCCTACTAGAATCATAACCCTTAAATCTGCGTTTTTATTCGTAGGCAGGCATTCTTTCAATTCATATCCATATTGGAAATGTTTTCTAATGGCCCACATTAATCGTATTAGCAAATCTATAATTATGACCGGTATCGCCATTGCCATTCCATATCTGAAATCATATCCATTTTCAAAAGCCATAACCGCAATAGTAGCCAAGCTCTGTCGATGCTTGCCAAATTTCCCAAAATTGCAAAATCCAAATAGCTCATAAAATGGAATAACTATGCCACTTCCCCGATCAGTCGCTCCGCTAGACCCTGCTATATCAGACATTAAATGACCTATCCAATTAACTATTCCACAGAATATTTTTGAAATAAAATTACTCCCCATTAATTCAAAGCTCTCTGTTGAAATATTAATTAACTTTCCATCAGATACAAATGAAGATGTTGAAGTAAATTGATTTAATACTGAAAAAAACAATCCTATTATATCTGGTGCATGTCCTAATGATTTCATATGATGATTGCTTGGACTCATACGAAATAAATCATTTACTTCCTTGCCTGTTTTTTGGTCGTAATTTATTCGATATCCCGTATTCCCGGATTTTAACCTGCCATTTTCCAAAAAACCAATTGCGCTTTTTACATTGTTTTCATTCCCAGCTCTTGGTTGCCAGCCATTAAGTTTAGCAAATTTTTTTACAATTTCATCAACTTGTGCATCCGTAAATTTACATAGAATGCTATCTTTAGGCGTTCCTACGCAAAATATATCTATAAATCCGCCAATTGCCCCACATGCAACTCCTATCAGATAATCAAATTTGTCGCATTTATCTTCGTTTATGAGTAATTGTCTGTTATCTCGTGAATTTTTTATCAAGGTATTGTTATTTCCAGTCAAGTTATAGCCCTCTACTCTTCCTTTTAAGCCATTTGCAGAACTCATAATTATTTATGTAATATTCTTCTATAGTCATACTATCCTTAAAAAGCATATATCCCATATTAACGTTACACTTAATAGGTCTTTGAGTATATATTCTGCACAAATTTGTTGCCAAATCTAAATGCTTGCAAATACCGTCTCCGCGATTTAAATCGTCGTATAAACATGATAACTGCAAATTACGGCAACATAAACCACATTTATCACAAACAAATTCTTTCTCCATAATTATGCCACTTCTGATATAACAACTTCTTTAGCAGCTAAAGCTTCTTTTATACCAGACTTATTTATTTTATTAACATCTTTTTTTGAATTTGACTTACTAACAAGATTTACTTGACACATTTTATATAATAATCCTACTAATAACACCAAATTTTGTATGTTTAGCTTATCCTCATCCGAATACTCATTCCAATTGTACT
>JAFTAP010000109.1 GCA_017455525.1 Lachnospiraceae bacterium | reverse complement strand
CAGATCTCCTTTGCTTTTTCTTCCAACAATAAATCATAAGGAAAATCTGTCTGATTGGGAAGAGGGGACCTCCTTCTTCCCTTTATTTATCTATATATATCATTGATAGATTTCTTAACCAACTAATATTTTACACTAACTATATTTTTCGATAAAATCGGGGAATTTTGCGTGAATTTGCCGTAGAAAACAGCATAACTTCAGACATAATTTAATCTCTTAGATATAAATTTGCTCATCTATCTAATGCAATACAGTCAAATAAAGAATAATGGGGAGAGGGAAAGGTCTCTCCCTACGCCTGAGCCAAGCAAGCTTGTCTCAGTCTATCCTCTCTGCGGGGCAGGTAGGATTGTGGTGCTAGTCAGGCATTATAAGCCCCGCAACGCCCCAGTTAAAGTAATAAATGGCCAAGGCAATTCTTGTCCTTTAACCTATCATAAATAGCATTGTTTTACTATATTGCTTACATATATATCATCACCTTGCAATGATATATATCCTTATCCCTCATAACAGATAAACCTTCATCCATAGTCTCTAACCCAAATTTATGAGTTATGTGTGCCGTAGGGTGGATGCTGTGGTTTTGTAATCTGTTTACAACATAATGCCAGTCATCATCCTCGCTGCAGGTAAAAGAAGAGTTCCACGTACCTGTCAGGATTAATTGATTGCGAAGTATCTTCCAATATGTATCCCGACTTAATCTCATGTCTGTCTGCGGATTGCCTATAATCATTATGCGTCCGACAGGAGCAGTGCTATCAATGCCATATGAAAGGCTCTCCATATGCCCCGCACATTCAAAATAAAGTCTTACGCCGCCCGTCTTTTCCATAAGCCATGCTGCGGGATCCTGACGCCTGCTGTCACAGTACCTGTCTTCTGAAATCCCAGCTTTAACCATAGTCTCTCTTTGATAATCACTATTTCCAATCAGATATAAATTGCTGTAGCCCGCTTCTATTAAGAAATCAGCAAGGAGCGACCCTATAGTTCCCAGACCGCATAAAGCGATAGTATCCTCTCTATGAATCACACCCTCTGCGAAGCCAATCCCTCGTCTCATTGCATGAACTGCCACAGCCATTGGCTCAAGCATTGCCGCTTCCTCAAAGGAAATTCCATCAGGTATATTGATAAGATTTGATGCGGGAACGGCTACGTACTCAGCAAACCCCCCGTTTCTCCTTGAGCCAAGATAATCATAGTCCCGACACATCTCAAACCTGCCTTTGTTACACTGGTTGCATCTCCCGCATGGTATGAGAGGGTACAAGCCAACACGCTTTCCAAGCCAGCTCATATCCGCATTTCTTCCTATACCCTCGACAATGCCCGAAAACTCATGTCCTATGACTATAGGCATGTTATGGGCACCGGTGTCATAGATTCTTGGAATATCTGAACCGCATATACCGCAAGCCTTAACACGTACTCTTACCTCTCCGTCACTTAGCAACGGAATATCTATATCCTCATACCGGATATCTCCCTTGTCATGTAAAACCCATGCCTTCATATAAGGCTTCCTACCTGCCCTCTTTTATTCTGCGGAAATATTCCATATCTTCTTTTGTAGTAATCTTAAAATTCGCTTCATCACCCTGCACAAGCGTAATTCTCATCCCACGCATTACGGCTGGCTCTGATGAGCCCTTTACGGACAATATCTCCTCATGGGAAAGTGCTTCATTTGCATCAAGGTATTTCCAAAAATTATAAAATTCCGGTGTCTGCCCTGCATACAATCTGTCCCTGCTTATGTTCTCACTAATGTAATCCCCATCCTCACTGATATATACCGTATCCTTTATATGAAGATAAGGCATCACACCATCACCCTTGCCAATAGCGGCATCACACCTCGCCAAAAGTTCCTCGCTTACCCTCGGACGCACTGCGTCATGTACCATAACGACAGCATCCTCTGACATATCTTCCTTGATATCGCGGAGTGCGTTAAGGATTGATAATTGTCTGTTGTTTCCCGGAAATGAAAATCCCAAAAAAGATATGCTTCTGCCTGAGAAAATTTCATTTATAAGCGGCTCAAGATAATCCTGCCATTTTTCCTCAGCCACTATTATTATGCTGTCCATCCCTCTCCACTCCCTGATGCGGAGAAGCGTATGCTCTATGACAGGCCTACCAGCCACGGCCATATATTGCTTCGGTGTCCGCAGGTTGCCCTCCATACGGTTTCCCACACCGCCAGACAATATGATGGCGGTTCTTCTATATTTCAAAGCTCATCCCCCTTATTTCCTTTAATATTTCACTGTATGATGACTGCTTCCCGAATAGTAATGTTGTTCCGAGAACAAACCCCTTCACTCCAAGCGGAGCATATTCCTGTATTTTATCCGCACTGCATGCCCCGTCCCAGTAAACTTCAAACCCAATGTCATCCTTTAGGAAAAGTAGCTGGTCATATTTCTCACGTACATAAGGCAGAAAAACCTGCGAAGCATTGCCGGGATTCACCGACATCACAAGAACCTTCTTCACTATGCGTAGCATGATACGGACGCTCTCCACGCTGGTTCCCGGATTTATCGCAATGCCCGGAACCATGCCTGCGTCAATAATCTTCTGTAATGTCGTGGACGGATGTTCTTCCGACTCCGGATGTATGTATATGGTATCGCCCTCTTTCAGATTTTCCGTAAAAAGCCCTATGGTATCAATCGGATGCTTTATCATAAGATGAACATCTAAAGACCTCCCGGCAATAGATCTTATGCATTTCAAGTCATTGAGGGACATCGCAAAGTTTGGTACATACCTGCCATCCATTATATCTATATGAAAAGAGTCAATCCCCGCTTTTTCAAGCTCAATGACCTCTCTCCCAAGATTCGTATAATCAGCACACATCATGGATGCCATAAGCTCAAAGCTCATTCCATATGCCACCTATCCCACATCCTGTATCATTATTGGTTTCCCCGTCTGCTTGTAAAGCCATACGAGAGAACTCATGTCCCCATAATAGGCATCGCTTATCGCTATGGCACGGTCCACATTTGCCGTTTCATCAAAGATGCCCCAATTTCCATCCTTGTATTCACTGACTATTCCGGCGTATTCATTAAACAATCCTGGCAGCATTGAAGCTATCGTGCTCTCCATAAGAGGATGTGGTCTCCATAAGAGCGTGACGTAATCTTTCTTTTTATAAAAAATCCCAAGACTTCTGCGTATTTTTTCTATCATAGCCTCTTTTTTATCAAGAAAAGCCTCCACGCTGGTATTGTATAAAATTACTTTCTTTCTCCTGCCGTCGCACTCTATGAATTTCTTCCATTCTTCAGGAATCTCGAAATCTTCTGCTTTAAGGCTCATTACCCTTTCTATCTTTGGGGAGCCCTCTCCGTATATCTTCTTCTGCCATATAGGACGCAGCTCCGCTCCATAATGCCTGCAGAGAACATCAACATATATCTTTTTCATGTCCTCTGACTGGACTATTACCCTGTCAGCGTTCAGCACACCGGGCAACGTGATAAGATAGTCTATGTCATCAACCGCCTCCCTGTCCTTCGGATCAATCTCGTTAAGAACGAAATACGGTATATATACGAGATCATCCGTATAATTATTCAATACTTTTGAATAAAAATCCGGATGTACGCTCGTAGCATAGTTGCATTCATCATAGGGATTATGAATGTAAATACTGTCTGGCCTTCTTACCTCAAAATCATATTCGCTATATGGCATCACAGGAACATCGGTGGGGAATAGATCCGCCTCGTAATGTCCTGCAGTTAGACTGCCATTGGCATCCTTGTCATAATATGGTATCGGGATTACAATTGCCGTCACGTTCTCATCCTTATCCATTTTTCTCCATACTGTTTCAAGCGAATCCCACATAGACGCTTTATAAGGCAGGAATACAACTTCCTTATGCGTGGGTATCCTGTTCCTTATCTCATTAATCGTGCTGTCAAGACATTTTTGCATCTGCTTAATATGCTGCTTAGCATTCACTTCTGCCGCCTCTGTGCCACTCATCTCTTCATGAAACCTGTAGGCAAGCTCGCAATATTCTTCAAGGTGCTGTACAGCCTTCGTTCCCTCGCCGACTGAATCTTCGATTACTCCACCAACACTTATTGCCCCCTGCTGGCACTGCTCAAGAAGTCCTATTGCCTCATCAGCCTTTCCCTTCCCAAAATCTGCCGTTATCTCCTTATGAGCATCGCCTATAAGCTTTAAGGTCTCAATGCATTGTTCTTTCTGCTGTTTCCTCATCATAAGTCTCCTTTTCTATCACACTCCTGTATCATAATAGGCTTGCCGGTCTTCTTATAAAGCCATGCCACCGAGCTCTCATCTCCATAATATGCATCACTCACTGCTATTGCCATGTGCATGTCCGGCGAGTCATCGTATATTCCCCATCCGGCATTACGATATCCCTCTATGACCTCATGGTATCCATCCCAAAGGCCTGGATACATGGCTTTTATAGTGGCTTCCGTCAGTGGATGTGGACGCCATATAAGTACAATCTTTCCCTCGTACTTCTTAAATATGCACAGGCTCCTCCTAATTTTCGCAAGCATGTCTGCCCCGTATTTTATGGCGGCATTCACGCTTGTGTTATAAAGAATGACCTTCTTCTTTGTGCCGTCTTCCGTATATATCAATTTCTCCCAGCTTTCAGGCATGTCAAAGTCTTCATACCGCAGATTTATTACCCTCTCGACTTTAGGCGAACCCAGCCCCGATATCTTCTGCTCCCACTGCTTACGCAGTTTTGAGCTTGAATGAGCCGTCAGAATATCTACATATACCTTCTTCATATCCTCCGACTCGACTATGACTCTGTCCGCATGTATGACTCCCGGAGTCAGTACGAAATGCTTTACGCCCATTAAAGCGTCCGGATCATACGGGTCAATGTCCCCCAATATGAAATATGGAATATATATAAGCTCATCCGTATGTTTCTTAAGCTCCTTCGTATAAAACATCGGATCAACGCTCGTTACATAGTTGCACTCATCATACGGATTATGTATTATCACCGTATCAGGGTGTCGCTTAGCTAAGTCATATCTGTCATATCTCACCACCGGCACATCCGCCGGGAACAAATCAATCTCATAATGTATCTCCCTGAAGCTCCCGTCGGGATTCTTGTCATAATAAGGTATAGGAACTACCACGGCTGTAGTGCCCTTATCATCCTTTGATATTCTCCACATCGACTCAAGGCTGTCCCACATGGATGCCTTATATGGCAGAAATACAACCTCCCTCTGAGTAGGTATGGTGTTATTCAGCTCATTTGTTACCTTATCAAGCATCCCTCTGAACTGCCTGACAGCCTGTCTTATATTTACGGTTTCGCCACGCTCTATCTGCCCATATAACTCATATACCCTCTCACAGTATTTTTCTAACAGGCGTACTGCCTTGGTTCCCTCGCCCTCATGCTCCTCAATGACTTCCCCGATGCTTATCGCTCCCTGCTGGCATTGTTCAAGAAGCTCCATGGTAGCTCCCATGTTTCCAGCCTTAAAGATGCTTGCTATATCCTCATGTGCCTCATTCAACGTATCCAGCGTTGCAAGGCATTGTTTTTTTATGTACTGCCTCATGTCACATCAGATTGTATGCGATAAATGCACACACCGCCGAAATAAAAACCACGTTGCCATTTTTCATCTTCATCCGCCACAGCATGAAGAGATCTAGTGCATACAATACCGCCATAAGCAGAAAAGGCATCACCCCAAGATTGCGTTCATTCCCAAGCTTAATGCTCTGCCATACGAGAGAAAGCATAACCGTCACCATGAGTCCGGATACTATCGGGCGTATCCATCTCCTTATCCCCCTGATAAAGTACATATCGCTTAACCCTCCGTAAAAGCATCCTATAAGGTCAAATATCCCGCACGATGCGAGGATGGACACAAAGAATCCCGCCGAGGCTGTTATCATTCCCGAAAGAACATTTCCGCTTATGGAATAGCCCATGAAATACCCTATTCCGCTTAAAGTCTTGCAAAGTATTGATCCGGGAAGTATGTTCACGACAGGGACGAGATAACCGTAAAAGTCGTTTTCAGATATAAGCCCCGTCTGCACGAAAAGCCCATCCGCCACAGTAAGATAAGCATCTCCACCTCCGAATGACATTACAGAAGAAATAAAACCATTTGTAAGGTAAGTAACACTTTCCTTCGTGAGAAGCAAGGCAGCGATAGCTGACACTGCCGTAAATAAGAATATCCAGCCTATCTCGGCAACAGTTCTCCGAAACGCAGATTTATCAAATGATGCCTCCCCTTTCCCATTTCTGAATAATCCGTAACATGCAAGGACAATCATCAGAATTATGGTAGCTATGCGGATAAATTTACTGCCGGATATACCCATTTTGCTGATACTCATGACATACAGTGCCGATACCGCTATTCCTACCGCCCATCCTACTTTTGACGGTTTGTTGCCAAGATAGAAAAGCAGGAAAAATGCCACTATGAATACATGGATAGTTGCAATGGAAAATACAGGGTTCCTGTCTATACCAAGTATCCTGTATAAGCTTTTCCCGCATGTAAGCAGGAAAACTATTAAAGCCACATATATTCCCTGTTTGGGTAGCTTCCTACGCCTGTATTGCTTTGCGGATGCCACTATGTATTCAGTAAGGAGACAGCAAATGAAAGCGGTCACGCCCACAGCAAGGTAACGTATCTGCAGCAGCACGTTTTCGCTTAACATGGTAATTACCGACGATATAAGCAAGGTTAGCAGCACTCCCGGAAGAGCCATAGCAACCGCTCCTATAAGTAGTCCTATCCTTCCTATGCTTCTCCTGCCTATGCCGCCCGCTATCTCAACAGGAAGTGCGCCGGGAGTTATGCTCGCAACGACCATGTCCTCCTCATACTCGTCTTCATTAACAAGATGCTGCTCATCAACGGCAACCTGTTCTAATATAGGTATTAGGGCATTGCCGCCTCCAAAACCTATCAGCCCGACCCTGAACATTGAAAATATCAGATCCTTAGTCTTTCCCATAAACACTCCATAATATAATTAACGCATTCCTCCACGGTTCTCCCTACAGTAGACACTGATATTTCCGCATCATCCGGCACTTCATAAGGGCTGTTCACCCCCGTGAAATTAGGTATCTCGTTCTCCCTCGCCTTATTATAAAGCCCCTTCACATCCCTGCCCTCACACACATCAAGAGGTGTGTCAACAAATATTTCCACGAAGCTCTCACAGCCTATGATTGCTCTTGCATTCTTTCTGTCATCGTCATAAGGTGAAATGAATGCGGTGAGTACTATAAGCCCCGCATCATTCATAAGTCTTGCGACCTCTGCTATTCTGCGTATGTTCTCAATCCTGTCCTCCGGCTCAAATCCGAGGTTCTTGTTAAGCCCCATCCTGACATTATCCCCATCAAGGAGCATGGTGTGCCGCCCCAGCCCATACAACCTTTTCTCAAGAGCATTCGCAATGGTTGACTTTCCCGAGCCTGAAAGCCCTGTAAACCATATAGTCAACGGCTTCTGCCCCATCTGCGTCATGCGAAGCTCTCTCGTGATATCTGTCTGCTGCAGCGTAAGGTTTTCATCCCGTCTTAGCGGATGCTCTATGATGCCGCACGCACTCGTCTGATAAGTAACTCTATCTATCAGCAGGAATCCGCCTAATGCTTTAGAATCCTTAAAAGGATCAAATACTAATTCTCCCGATGCGGCTATGTCACACAGGGCAATCTCATTTTTATGGAGCCTTGTAGCCGCAACCCATTCCCCGCTGTCCGCATCGACCTTATACTTTATTTTCATCACAGTCGCCGAAAGCGTTTTAGTGCCAAGCCTCAAAAGGTAGCTTTTCCCCTGCGATAAGGGCACGTCATCCATCCATATGACCTGAGCGGTAAACAAAGAACCTACATGCGGAAGCTTCCCCTTTGCCATCACGCAGCCACGCGATACATCTACATCCCGATCAAGTGTGATAGTGACAGGCTCTCCCTTATGAGCTGCATCCGCTTCCTCTCCAGCTCGTAATATTGAACTCACACAGGCCTTCTCGCCACTTGGTAGTATGGTAAGCTCATCACCTGCCCTCACTTCTCCCGACTCTATCTGTCCCTCGAAACCCCTAAAGGACATGTCAGGTCTGCAAACCCGCTGAACCGGCATTATGAAGCTCACGCTCTCGGCTTCCTCATCTACACTGACAGTTTCCAGATATGGCAAAAGGGCCTTCCCCTCATACCATGGCATATTAGGAGAATGGGATGTCACATTATCCCCCTCCGTCGCAGAAACAGGTATCACAGTCACGTTTTCAAGCCCTATCTCGGCTGCGAGCTTCCTTATCTCTCGCTCTGCCTTAATAAATTCGGACTTTCTGTATTGCAGCATATCCATTTTGTTCACCGCAAAGCAGAAGTGCTTTATCCCCATAAGAGCGCATATGCGGGCGTGCCTTTTTGTCTGTATCATTACACCATGCGCCACATCCACGAGGATTACCGCAAGTTCAGCAAAAGAGGCTCCGACAGCCATGTTCCTCGTATATTCTTCATGCCCCGGAGTGTCCGCAACGATGAAACTCCGTTTATCAGTTGTGAAATAACGGTATGCTACATCTATCGTTATGCCCTGCTCTCGCTCTGCCATGAGTCCGTCAAGCAGGAGGGAATAATCTACCTTGCCTCCCCTGCTTCCTACTTTGCTGTCAAGCTCAAGCGACTGCTCCTGATCGGTAAATATCAGCTTCGCATCATACAGCATATGTCCTATCAGTGTTGATTTGCCATCATCCACGCTGCCACAGGTGATGAACCTCAATAACCCGTCCATGTCAGAAGTATCCCTCCCGTTTGCGCTTCTCCATGCTTGCTGAACCTCCGTCCTTGTCTATGACCCTGCTCGTCCGCTCAGAGGTCACGGCACCGAGCGTCTCGGCAACTATATCATCTAATGTGTCAGCCGTTGACATGATCCCGCCCGTTAATGGATAACAGCCGAGAGTACGGAATCTTACACTTTCGTGGCATTTCTCCTCTCCGGGTCTAAGCTTCATCCTGTCATCGTCAACCATTATGATATTGCCGTCCCTATGGACTACAGGACGCACCTTTGCGAAATAGAGTGGAACTATCTCTATATCCTCCTGCCTTATGTATTGCCATATATCCTTTTCCGTCCAGTTAGAGAGAGGGAATACCCTTATACTTTCACCCTTATGAATATATGTGTTATAAAGCTTCCATAATTCAGGCCTCTGATTCTTGGGTTCCCATGCCTGGGCGCTGTTCCTGAAGGAAAATACCCGCTCCTTCGCCCTCGACTTCTCCTCGTCCCTGCGTCCACCGCCGAAGGCCGCTGTGAAGCCATATTTTGCAAGTGCCTGCTTCAGTGCCTCTGTCTTCATTATGTCCGTATATGCCGCCCCGTGGTCGAATGGATTTATTCCCTGCCTTACGCCGTCCTCATTCGTATATACAAGCATTTCAAGACCGTATTTCTCTGCCATACGGTCACGGAATTCAATCATCTCATGAAACTTCCATGTGGTGTCGATATGAAGGAATGGAAATGGCGGCTTCTCAGGGTAGAACGCCTTTAACGCAAGATGCAGCATGACCGAGCTGTCCTTCCCTATGGAATAGAGCATGACAGGCTTCTCGCATTCAGCCACTACCTCGCGCATTATATATATCGCCTCGGCTTCAAGTGCCTTAAGCGTTGGATTGTTATTCTTCATTGTAATCATGTCACAAACCTGCATCCTGTATGAGCTATTTTCAACTTATCTGCATTATGCATAAAATATAGCGTTTCCAGCGTCTCGCCTATATATCCTATGTAACGGTCTTCTCGTTCGCTGCCTTTAGGAACTGACAACTCCTCTGTCCTTTCAAGAATAGGAAACAACCACTCGCAGTAATCCCGCAGCACCCTCTTTTTCGCCATTATTATGTTGCTGTTGTAGAGATACCTTTGTCCCAATACTTTAGAAAGCGGCTCAATGTATTCCGGATGTATCTCTCCTAATGCCCTAGTCACCGCCTCCCAGTCCTCATCAGACATATATCTCTTATGATGTGCGCTGATGTCAGGCTCATAAGGCATAGGGTAGGGAAGCACGGCATCCACAGCGTTATCCACGAGCCTCAGCAGATCGTCATCATCTATGTCAAGGAATCTCCTGTAATGTGCCAGACCATAATACTGTCTCTCCTCGCTACCTCCTTCTCCTGCCATCAGTAGTTTATTCTTCCACACCCAATACAGGGCAGTCAGCTCTGAATAATTGCCATTCTTTTCAGAAATGTTATCACCTGAATCATCCGATATGTCTGCTATATGGGATTCTCCCCTCACAGCACCGGCATGGATAGTTATCATATAATCAGGCAGATCAGGAAGCCTCCGCAACACCCTGTCCTTGTCAGATCTTGCCATGTAAAGCCTTACAAATGGCTTATGACAGCCTACGATCAGAGCGGACAGGGGCTTGAACTCACCGAGCTTCGCATGATGAAGTTTCATAAGCTCTGTCCATCTTGTAAAATCAAGCCTTTGATGATGTATGAAGCCGTAGTTTTCAAGTATCTCCTCAATCTCCGGTTGCACATCACCTGGCGTAGCTATGAGAATCTCTGTATTATCCTTGTCATTCTTTGAAGCTCTCTTTGCGAATGTCGCAAGCTCACTTACGGGTATTCCGCCCAAATACGATGAATTTATACCCATCCTCGACACAAGGAAGCTACTCACTTTCCTGTCGGGGCTGAGATTCCTTATAGCGTCATATGCTCCAAGTGCATATCCTTGTGCCCCAAAAATAACCAGTTCCATCCATCTTCCTCTTTCAGCCGTTTTGTGGCAAATAAAAACTCCTGATGCAAAGTCAATTTCACACCTTACATCAGGAGCTTTCTCTATTCTGTTTATTATATTTATCTATGCTTTATGAAAGAATCTAAAATACGATTAAGCAATCCTACGAAGTCCATTCATCGTGATCCCCATGAGTATTTTTTTCCCCACAAACTTCTCATCCCTCAAAGCCTGAAGCTGGGCATTCCCCTCCTTCGACAGAGCATAAGCGTATATCAGGTAATCTGGACCGGATCCTATCCGCTCGCATATAGAGTCACATTCGGGATGCTCTATTATCCATTTTCCGAGGTTCACGGTTATCGGTTTGTCCGGCATTGCGATATCAATCGTCTCAACGGTATCCATCATAGCTCAACCTCCAATCACAGCTTTTTATTTACGACTTAATTATAAATCTACACGAAAATAGTATCAACTGTAATCTTTTGTTTCGTGTCAGTCAAGTAAACGTTGGCAAATCTTCCAGTAATTCAAATTTTTCGCTCTGAAAAGGAAACCTTTCCTCCGCTTCGCTACGGAAAGCTCTTTAATTGTAGCCGATAACCGCAGGGTATCGATGGATATCCTTGCTCT
>JAFTAP010000015.1 GCA_017455525.1 Lachnospiraceae bacterium | reverse complement strand
CCGGACATGAGGAAGTAGCAATTTGCGTAGCAAATTAGCGGATTCCGAATGGACGGAGCATGGCGGGAGCAGCTTGCTGCATAGCCATGCGTAAGCATCATAAACAACGCAAAGGGGCTTTTGACCCCGACATCATAATATAAACAGAAAGCGAGGTTTTTTATTTTGGCAAACTTAACTTTTGATGAGATGGTAAACTCACTTATAAAGGGCTTAAGCGGTTTCTTCTCAACGAAGACTGTCGTGGGGGAGCCTAAGAAGATCGATGACACTATCATAATCCCTCTTGTGGATGTTACTTTCGGAATGGGAACCGGCGCATCGACAGGCGATAAGAAGAACGGCGGAGGCGGAGGCGTGGGCGGTAAGATGACGCCGTCATCCGTGCTCGTCATATCGAAGGGCGTGACGAAGCTTGTGAATATACGCAACCAGGACGCCGTGACGAAGATGCTCGACATGGTTCCCGACATAGTGAATAAATTCACGGACAAGGCTGATCCGTCATCTCCCGGAATAGAAAACGATGAGGCGATAGACTTAGCGTTTGACGGCGATACCTCGGACACTACTGTGCTATAAGCAGGAACATCCTTGTATTCTCGCGTACAATCCGTGATAGGCGCATATTGTTGTGTTAAGCGGTTATTATAAGATTCAAAATAACATCAAAAAGACCGGTCATCAATTCGACCGGTCCTTTTAATCACCTGCTTTTACGTTTCTTTACGCTCTCTCTACAGCCCCTGACCTGAGACATCTGGTGCATACATAAAGATGCGTAGGAGTGCCGTCAACCTTGCACTTCACTCTCTTGAGATTAGCATGGATCGCCCTGTTTGTCCTTTTATGTGAATGGCTGACGTTGTTTCCGAAAACAGTGCCCTTGCCACATACTGCACATTTTGCCATTTTTATTACCTCCCTCGAATTATGATAACTGGACATCTAAGTCCGCAACGCCGTATATTCTACCAAAATTACTTATTGATTGCAACCATATTTTTTATCAGCCCGGTAGCGCCTGTCAGCACCTCTTAAATTCGCTATCATTGGATTTAAATTTAGTTGACTTTGACAGTATGTGCAATTATACTAGATGATGTGTTTTTATGAAAGCGCATCAACTAGATGTATTTTTATTGAGGTAGAGAATGAAGACTGTTGCGGTCATGGCGCTGCAGGATGGCATGCAGCTGGCCGAGGATATAAAGGTCGGCGATAAGATAGCGATAAAAAGAGGGACTAAGGTAGACCATCTCGTCAAGACGAAGCTTGAGGCTTTTAAGCTTCTTACCGTACAGATAATGGATGCAGAGGATCTGGCAGAGACCTTCTATGAGAAGATAAGGGTCTCGGAGGCTTTCAAGGCATTCCAGCTTAATTATAATGCTAACCTTGCGGCGTATAAGGTTGCGGTTGATTCGTTTATTTATAAGAACGTTCCTTTCAGGTTTGTTGATCTAAAAGCAATAGCCGATGCTCTGTGTCCTGACACCATATCGGGGAAGAGGCTTTTCTCGTATTTAAATATAATGATTCATGATGAGGGAGACATGTCCTATGCCCATGGGCTTAATGTCGCTCTTATCTGCAAGAAGATGGGAAAATGGCTGAGACTGCCGCCTGAGGACTGTGAGACTCTGCTTTATGCCGGATTTCTCTTTGATATAGGGAAATTCATGCTTCCGAATGATATAATATGGAAGAACGGCAAGCTTAATAAGATGGAATTTGACCTGGTTAAGACGCATGCTTTCTTTGGCTACCACATGCTAAGCAAGTTCGGGATCAACGAGCATATATTGAATGCGACGCTCATGCACCATGAAAGATGCGATGGATCCGGATATCCGCAAGGGCTTGCAAGAGATGCGATAGATCCCTTTGCGATGATGATAGCCATAGCTGATGTATATGAGGCGATGACCAGTGCAAGGACTTACAGAGCTCCAATGAATCCTTATCAGGTGGTCGAGATAATAAAGGATGAGATGTTTCTGAAATATGATATCGCAACCATGACTACCTTCCTGAATCATATCATGGATGAGATGATAGGAAACGACGTAAGACTGTCAAACGGCATGACGGGCGAGGTCATAATGAATAACAGCGGCGCGATCGGGCGTCCTGTGGTAAAATGTAAGGATGGGACGATAGTAGACCTGTCTCAGCAGAGAGATGTGAAGGTATTAGAGCTTATTTAGCAGGAGGTAATAAATGAAAGCAAGGATGAAAACCGATCTTGGGAATATATCAGTAGATACGGAGGCGATAGCGCAGCTTGCGGGGACGGAAGCGATGGAGTGCTTCGGTGTCGTAGGCATGGCGACGTATTCCGTTAAAGACGGTATCGTGAGACTGCTGAAGAGGGAGAGCCTGTCTCATGGCATAAATGTAGATATAAATAATAATAAGATCACGCTTGACTTTCATATAATAATAGCATACGGCGTGAGCATCAAGGCAGTGTCTGATAATCTGATGAGCAACGTGAAGTATAAGGTTGAGGAGTTCACGGGGCTTGAGGTAGAGAAGATCAACATATTCGTCGAAGGGGTAAGGGTGATAGACTGATGTCCACGAAAACACTTGACGCCGCCCTTATTTCAAAGATGTTTCTTGCGGGGGCTTCGGAGCTTGCCACTAATAAGGAAAAGATAAACGACCTGAACGTTTTCCCTGTTCCTGATGGCGATACGGGAACTAATATGACTCTTACCATAATGTCTGCCGCAAAAGAGGTGCTTGCTCTTGGTGATGATTATGATATGCCGGCACTCTGTAAGGCGATAGCGGTAGGCTCTCTTAGAGGGGCAAGGGGAAATTCGGGCGTCATACTTTCACAGCTTTTAAGAGGTTTTACTAAGGAGCTGCAGGAGCATGAGAGCGTTGACATGCCTGTAATAGCTTCTGCCTTTAATAAGGCGGTGGAGACTGCTTATAAGGCTGTGATGAAGCCAAAGGAAGGCACGATACTTACCGTAGCGAGAGGCGGAGCGGAGAAGGCGTCCGAGCTTGCGGGCAAGATCGATGATATAGAGGAGTTCGCCTCTGAGATCGTAAGTCACATGGAATATGTGCTTACCCAGACGCCTGAGCTTCTTCCTGTATTGAAGCAGGCTGGAGTAGTAGACTCCGGCGGACAGGGCTTGGTATGCGTGCTTACGGGCGCAAAGCGTGCTCTGTTGGGTGAGGTCTCGGACTTCACGGCAGAGGATCTTGCTGCGGCATCGGGACAGTCTGCCGGCAGTATAAATCGCGATGCTGTCGCCAATGCCGATGTGAAGTACGGCTACTGCACAGAGTTCATCATCATGCTCAATCACGTCTTCAATCAGAAGACAGAGGCAGATTTCAAGGGTTATCTTGAATCTATAGGAGATTCCATAGTATGCGTGTCTTATGAGGATATAGTAAAGGTACACGTGCATACGAACCATCCTGGACTTGCTTTTGAGAGGGCTCTGACTTACGGAGCGCTTACCTCCATGAAGGTTGATAATATGCGTGAGGAGCATCAGGAGAGGCTCTTTAAGCTTGACGGCGGTAAGTATGTCGAGCGTCCGGAGGATGAGATGGAATTTACCGGACAGGCAGGTACGGCGAACGGTCCTATAAGGGCTAAGGTTGCGTCTTCACAGATGATGGCGGATAAGATAGCCGAGGCAGGCATACCCGATGAAGCTCCCGCTATGAGCACGGCGTCGGATAATGCCATATCCGGTATAGCGGAAGCAAATCCTGACGCAGCTGATAAGAAGGCATTTGGCTTTATAGCTGTGTCAGTAGGCGAAGGACTTGACGAGATATTTAAGGATCTTGGCACCGACGAGATAATATCCGGCGGTCAGACGATGAATCCCTCTACTGACGATATCTTGGAAGCGGTCGGACGCATAAACGCCGATACCGTATTTATTCTTCCGAATAATAAAAACATAATCCTCGCAGCGAATCAGGCGGCTTCCCTGACTGAGGATAAAGAGGTGATAGTGATCCCCACGAAGACGATACCGCAGGGGATAACAGCTTTGATAAGCTTCCTGCCTGAGAGCACGGCGGAGGATAATAAGGACGCTATGTGCGAGGCGATAGCTGGCGTTAAGACAGGCGAGGTGACGTATTCGGTAAGGAGCACTGAGCTTGACGGTCAGGTTATCAAAAAGGGCGATATCATGGGTATCGGGGACGAGGGGATACTCTCTGTCGGTTCGGATATACTTGATACCGCTTTTGAGATGGTATACAGGATGATAGATGAGGATTCATCGCTCGTCAGTATATATTACGGACAGGATACGAAAGAAGACGAGGCTAAGGAGCTTGCTCGCAGGATAGAGGCTAAGTATTCTGATGTGGACGTAGAGATGCACTCGGGTGGCGAGCCGGTCTATTATTATATTATTTCTGTGGAATAAAGTCATGCCTGCCTTGCTTCGTATATGTGGTTTTAAGCTTTTTTCCGTGCTTCGGGCACCTTTAAGGCGGGCATATTATACTTAGCATGAATCCGGAAAATGATATTTCATCACTAAAGGGAATAGGGGAAAAGAGCGCCGCCTTGTTTCATAAGGTTGGCGTCTTTTCAATACGTGATCTTATAGAATATTTCCCTGCTTCTTATATAAAATACCCTGAGATCAGGCAGGTATCTGAGATACGGTCCGAGGAGAGAGCGGCGCTAAGGCTTAAGGTGCTTACGGAGCCTAAGGTTGCCCATGTGAGGGGGATGTCCATGCTTACCTTCATGGCAGGAGATGATACCGGGAGCGTCAAGATCGCATATTTCAACATGCCATATCTAAAAAAGAACATAAGGATCGGGGCGGAGAAGATATACTATGGCATAGTGAAGGTCCGAGGGACGAGCTACGCCATAGCACAGCCTAAGACCTATAAGGAAGAAGAGTATTCCGAATTAACCGATGTATTGTCTCCGGTATATCCGCTTACAAAGGGGCTTACGGCCAGGACGGTGACGAAGGCTGTAGCACAGGCGTTTTCAGCAGCGCCTTCTGCCAAAGATTATCTTGATGATAACGAAAGGGAGAAGCTTAATCTTATGCCCTTGCATGATAGCCTTTATTCGATGCATTTTCCGACGGACAAGGAAGAATATTTAAAAGCAAGGGAAAGGGTCGTATTTGATGAGTTCTATCGCTTTCTTATTTCGATGAGGGAGCTTAAGGCGGAGAATACGAGAAGCCGTAATGATTTCCCTATGATAGAGGTATCGGAGGTAAGCCGTTTAATAGAATCGCTTCCTTACAGGCTTACCGATGCGCAGAAAAGGACTTATGATGATATAATAAGGGACATGGCATCGGATCATGCGATGAACCGTCTCATAGAGGGTGACGTAGGATCGGGGAAGACTGTAGTGGCTTTGCTTGCGATGCTTACTGCCGTGAAAAATGGTCATCAGGCGGCTCTTATGGCGCCTACGGAAGTGCTTGCTTCGCAGCACATGCAGAAGATATCAAGGCTTCTTAAGAACTTTGATGTGAACTGCGTGCTCCTTACAGGCGCAATGACAGAGAAACAGAAGAAAGAAGCAAGACGGGAGATTGCGGACGGGACGGCGGATATCATAATAGGCACGCATGCGCTTATCACAGAGCTTGTAGAATACAAGGATCTCGCGCTTGCCGTAACTGATGAGCAGCACAGATTCGGAGTAAGGCAGAGGGAGAACCTGTCTTCAAAGGCAGGAAAGGGCGAGCCTCATGTGCTTGTGATCAGCGCTACTCCGATACCAAGGACGCTTGCTATAATACTCTACGGAGACCTTGATATTTCCGTAATGGATGAGAAGCCAGCGAAGCGTCTTGAGATAAAAAACGCAGTTGTAGGGACGGATTACAGGAAGAAGGCGTATAATTTCATCCGCAAGGAAGTGAAGCAGGGACGACAGGCTTATATTATATGCCCGCTCGTGGAGCCTACAGAGACAGGAAACGGTGAGAACGTGCTTGAATATTCCGAGAATCTTATGGAATATTGGGGGAATGAGGTGAGCGTGGGCACTCTTCACGGCAGGATGAAAAATTCCGAGAAGAATGAAGTCATGAGCCGCTTCGCATCGGGAGAGACTGACGTGCTGGTTTCGACTACAGTCGTCGAGGTCGGGGTTGACGTGCCTAATGCCACCGTGATGATGATAGAGGATGCGCAGAGGTTTGGCTTATCCCAGCTTCATCAGCTAAGAGGACGCATAGGCAGGGGAGAAAAGCAGAGCTATTGCATCTTTGTGGATACTTCCGGAAATAAGGATGCATCAAAGAGACTTGAAGTTTTGAAAAAGACAAATGACGGTTTTGAGATCGCATCAGAGGATCTAAAACTCAGGGGACCCGGCGATATCTTTGGCATAAGACAGTCCGGAGAGATGGGATTTAAGGTGGCCGATATCTATACCGATGCCTTGATACTTAAGAAGGCGTCGGAGTTTGCGAATGATAAAGATAACATAGAGTTAAATTCGGATTCTGATTACAGTAAAAAGGTTACACTATGATATACCGATTTTATCAGGACACTAGTACCGTCTAACTGTATTGGCATCCGGACGGACTAAATCAGATATAAACCGGCGTTTATAGAGGAGAATAGCTATGTATAAATTCAGGGAATTAGCTAAAGCTGCCAAGAAAGAGACAGAGGGAAAAGAATACAGGCTTGCGGTGCTGGGAAATGTGGCAACGCAGTTCTTATCACAGGCAATCGGGGGATATGCGCATCTTAGTGGTATGAACCTTAAGGTTTTTGATGCGGATTATAATCAGATAGATGCGCAGCTTTTAGATCCTTCATCAGAGACCTATGAGTTTGAGCCTGATTATATCCTGCTTTATCTTGCTACGGATAAGCTGTATGAAGAATTCATGGAGCGGGATGCTTCTGCAAGGGGGACTTTTGCGGATGATATCATGAGGAAGCTGTCCGATTATTGGGACATGATTTCAAGAAGCAGCAAGGCTAAGATATTGCATATGGGCTTTACTGAGATAGATGACAGGGCTTTCGGAAATTTCGGGGCAAGGACTGAGACGGCATTCACATATCAGATGCGGAAGCTTGGTTTTCTCTTGCAGGAAGCGGAGAGCGCAAGGGCGGGAGTATATCCTGTGGATCTGCTTGCAGTACAGATAAGTCTCGGCATGGATAAATTCTATGATCCTGTGCTTTATTATAATGCAAAAGTTAATATCGCTTTAGATGCTATGGGATATGTGGCGAAGCAGGTCATAGATGTGCTTTCTGCTATGCAGGGGCATGCTAGGAAGTGCGTCGTGCTTGACCTTGATAATACGCTTTGGGGCGGAGTGATAGGAGATGACGGGCTGTCAGGCATAGAGATAGGAGAGCTTGGGCGGGGACATGTCTTCACTGATTTCCAGCTCTGGCTTCGCTCCTTAAAGCAGAGAGGGATACTGCTCGCCGTATGCAGCAAGAATGATGAGGATAATGCGAAGGAGCCATTTGAGAAGCATGAGGAGATGGTGCTGAGGCTTTCTGATTTTGCCATGTTCGTTGCTAACTGGGAGGATAAGGCGACTAATATTAGATTCATACAGAAGACCTTAAATATCGGCATGGATTCTTTAGTTTTCATAGATGATAATCCCTTCGAGAGAGAGCTTGTGAGGTCAATGATACCGGAAATATGCGTGCCTGAGCTGCCGTCCGATCCTGCCAGGTACCTTTCATTTTTACAGGGCTTGAATCTATTCGAGACCGCATCTTATTCCTCGGAGGATGCGGACAGGACAGGCATGTATCAGGCGGAGGCTAAGAGGCGGGAGAGCGAGGCTTCCTTTACATCGCTTGATGATTATCTTATAAGCCTTGAGATGAAGGGGTGTGCGGCTGCTTTTGATAAGCTTCACTATCCGAGGATAGCGCAGCTTACGCAGAGGTCTAATCAGTTCAATCTCCGTACCGTGAGATATACGGAGGAGGAGATAGAGAGGGTTGCTTCTGATGATAGTTATGTGACACTTTATTATACCTTGAGGGATAAATTCGGGGATCACGGGCTTGTATCCGTGGTCATCATGAAGAAGGAATCGGATGAGGAATTTTTTATTGATACGTGGCTTATGAGCTGCAGGGTTTTGAAGCGCGGTATGGAGGAATATATTATAAACAGGCTTGTCGAGGAAGCAGGGACGCATGGGGCTAAGAAGCTGCGCGCGGAATACATTCCTACTGCGAAGAATAAGATGGTAGAGCATATCTATGATGCGATGGGATTTGACTGTATCGGTGAAGGGTTGTATAGTCTCGACATAAGGAAGTTTAAGGAATTAAAAACATATATCAAGGATGCCGCCGTATAAATGAGCTTTGCCCGGTGACAAATAATAAAACATGGAGGTTATTATGGAAAGAGAAGAAGTAATGGAGAAGGTAACGGAGATAGCAAGGGATATCTTTGATGATGAGGAGCTTGAGCTTAATGATGATACAATAGCCGCAGACGTGGACGGCTGGGACAGCCTTACGCACTTAAGTCTCATGAATGAGATCGAGAATGAGTTTGAGATAAAATTCGAGATGAAGGAAGTGCAGGGGCTTAATAATGTCGGGGAGCTCATAGACGTCATCATGGAGCGTATGGATTAATGTCAAAAAAATCAAAGAAGAAGGACACGGCAAATCCGGTAGTAGTAGCGGATAAGGAGCTGACTATCTCAAGTGAGGATCCGCAGATAAACCAGAGTTCATCCGTGGCAATTTCGGCTGATATCAGGCAAAGGCTGGATGCTTTGAGAGTGAACATGAAGAAGGCGGGAGTATATGCTTATTATATTCCTACATCTGATTTCCATGATTCTGAGTATACTAATGATTACTTCAAGGTAAGAGAATATTTTTCAGGTTTCACGGGCTCTGCGGGAGATCTCCTTGTGACGATGAAGGAAGCCTTGCTCTGGGCCGACGGAAGATATTTCATACAGGCGGGAAAAGAGCTTGCGGGAAGCGGGATCCGTCTTATGAAGATGGGTGAGGATGGAGTAGACACGCTTGAGGGATATATAAAGAACAAGCTCCCGAAGGATGCGGTATTGGGCTTTGACGGAAGGACGGTCTCTGCGTCGAAAGTGAAGAAGCTTAAGAATGAAGTGCCGTCCGGTAAGATAGCTTTTAAGAAGGATTTATCGGAGGGCGTATATAAAAGACCTGCTTTTCCTTCTTCCAAGATAGAGGTATTAGGTGAAGACATCACAGGTGAGAGCGTAGCAGACCGTATCGCCTACCTTAGGAAAGAGCTTAAGAAGAAAAGCTGTGATGCGATATTCATATCCAAGCTTGAGGAGGCAGCGTATTTATTCGGCATCAGGGCGAGAGATATAGAATATACTCCTGTGGCTATGGCTTATGCGTATATAACGATGGATAAGGCTTATGTTTTCCTTACAGACAGCAAGGCTGATACAGGCTATGCCGCAGCCATAGTAAGACCTTATGAAGAGATATATGATTTTCTAAAGAGCGGTAAGGTATCGGGAACCGTGCTTATAGACGAGGGCACCGTGAATTACAGCTGCTATAAGATTATAAAGAAAAGGGCGAAAGTCATATCGCAGAAAAGCCCCGTGCAGGATATGAAGGCTGTGAAGAATAAAACCGAGCTGTCCCATATAAAGGACATCTACCACAAGGATTCAGTACAGCTTACGAGGTTCATAAGGTGGATCACGACTACCGATACGAAGGAGACGGAAATCTCCGCATCTGACAGACTTAGGAAATTCAGGAAGGAGATACCTGAGTTTTACGATCTTTCCTTTACGACCATAGCGGCGTATGGGGATAATGCGGCGATAATCCACTACGAGCCGTCAAAAGAGCATGAGAGGGCTATCGAGAAACGCGGGATGTTCATGGTGGATTCAGGCGGACAGTACAGGGGCGGCACTACCGATGTCACGAGGACTGTCATTATGGGTGAGCTTACCGATGAAGAAAAGGAAGCCTTTACCTTGGTCGCCTGTGGTATGCTAAGACTACGGTATGTCCATTTCCTTAAGGGTACATCGGGACAGAGCCTTGATGTGCTTGCCCGCGAGAAGATGTGGGAGAAAGGCATTGATTATAAGCATGGCACGGGGCATGGCGTGGGATATATGCTTGGAGTTCATGAGGGTCCGCATGCTATAAGGAATAAGATCACGGAGAAGCCTGCTGAGCTAAAGCCCGGTATGCTTGTATCCGATGAGCCGGGCATATACAGGGAAGGAAAGTTCGGCGTAAGGACGGAAAACATACTTTTGGTCGAAGAAGATAGAAAAACAGAGGACGGGACTTTCTATAAGTTTTATAATCTGACGCAGGTTCCGATAGATGACAGGGGAATGGATAAAAGCATCATGTCATCAGATGAGATTAAGATGTATGAGGCATATCAGAAAGAGGTATGCGAAGCCCTTAAATCCGATCTTGATGAGGATGAAATGAAGTGGCTTTATGAGTATTGCGGATTGGAACGGTCGTAGTAATAGAGGAGCCTAGTACCGTCCACGAACGCAGGGCGTGAGTGGGTAACGGTGCACGACATCCAGTGGATGTCGGCTTTGCACCGACCGGAGCGAAGCGGAGACACTGGCATCCGGACGGTGTAAGTCAGATATAAAACTGCGTTTTATAGAGGAGATGATATAGGATGAACGGGAAGAAAGTAAGGACAAGGTTTGCGCCTTCGCCCACGGGCAGGATGCATGTTGGAAATTTAAGGACGGCGCTTTACGCGTATCTGATAACGAGGCATGCGGGGGGAGATTTTATTCTCCGTATAGAGGATACGGATCAGGAGCGCGAGATGGAGGGCGCTGTAGACATCATAAACAGGACACTTGAAGCCACAGGGCTTACCTACGACGAGGGCCCTGATAAGGACGGAGGCGTAGGTCCATACGTGCAGTCAGAGCGAGTCAAGGCGGGCGTATACATGAAGTATGCGAAGGAGCTCGTTGAAAAGGGTGAGGCTTATTATTGCTTCTGCACACCGGAGAGACTTGCAGGATTAAAGACTAAGGTAGAGGGCACGGATAAGGAGATCACGGTGTACGACAAGCACTGCCTTCATCTGTCTAAAGAGGAGGTCGAGGAAAAGCTTGCGAGCGGAATTCCTTATGTAATAAGGCAGAATAACCCTACCGAGGGCACGACGACCTTCCATGACGACATATACGGCGACATAACCGTGGATAATTCAGAGCTTGACGATATGATACTCATAAAGAGCGACGGCTTCCCAACTTATAATTTTGCTAATGTCGTGGACGATCATCTGATGGGGATAACCCATGTCGTGAGAGGGAATGAGTATCTTTCAAGCTCGCCTAAGTACAATAGGCTCTATGAGGCTTTCGGCTGGGAGGTTCCCGAATATATCCACTGCCCGCTGATAACAGATGAGGAGCATAAGAAGCTTTCAAAGAGGTCGGGGCATTCTTCGTTCGAGGACTTGATAGAGCAGGGCTTCCTGCCGGAGACCGTGGTTAATTTTGTGGCGCTCTTAGGCTGGTCACCTGAGGACAATCAGGAGATAATGAGCCTTGACGAGCTTATAGAGAAGTTTGATTATCACAAGATGAGCAAGAGCCCCGCTGTCTTTGATTACGGGAAGCTTCGCTGGATGAATGGTGAATATATAAAGAAGATGGACTTTGATTCTTTCTATGAGAAGGCTCTGCCGTATATCAAAGAAGTGATACATAAGGAGCTTGATCTTAAGAAGATATCCCGCATGGTTCAGACGAGGATTGAGATATTCCCAGATATAAAGGAGCATATTGATTTCTTTGAGGAACTGCCTGAATATGATCCGGATATGTATGTGCATAAGAAAATGAAGACTACGAAGGATTCGTCGCTTCAGGCATTAAGGGACATCCTTCCCGTGCTTAAGGAGCATGAGGACTGGAGCAATGACGCTCTGTACGAGACCTTTAAGGGCTTTGCGGAGAATAAAGGAATGAAAAATGGTCAGATACTATGGCCTTTGCGTACTGCCGTATCGGGCAAGCAGATGACGCCCGGAGGAGCGACGGAGCTTATGGAGATACTTGGCAAGGAAGAATCTATTGCACGGATAGAGAAGGGGATAGGATTATTGGAGCGAAGCTCGTAATGTAAAGCAGAATATGAAAATTGTAAACCGTCATAAGGAATCCACCGCAAGCGGTACCCCTTATGACAAAATATGAGGGGATAGCCTATGGAAAATAAGGATATGGTACATACTGTGCGAGGTCAGGCTTTGAACGAAGCGCAGAACGAAGCCATAAGACATGACACCGGTCCCGCTCTGGTTCTTGCGGGACCCGGCTCCGGAAAGACCTACACGATCGTGAAACGTCTTGAAAATCTGATATCAAATAGCAACGTAGAACCATCATCAATACTCACATTAACATATACGAATCAGGCTGCCAGGGAAATGAAAAGCAGGGCTTTATCCATAATAGGCGGAAGGGTGCGGGGGACGACCTTCGGTACGTTTCATTCAGTGTTTTACTCAATACTAAAAAGCTCTTTCTCACTTAATTCATCGAACATACTTAAGCCAAGCGATAAATACATGATCCTGTCCGATATTGCAAGAGGACTCCGCATTGATTCTCAGGATATGAGGTCGCTTGCAGACGAGCTTTCTGCGATTATAAGCCGTAATAAAAACGGAATGGATATAAAAAGCGGTTTTACGGATGAAGAAAATGAAAAGATA
This sequence comes from Lachnospiraceae bacterium, assembly GCA_017455525.1. Lineage (GTDB taxonomy): Bacteria > Bacillota > Clostridia > Lachnospirales > Lachnospiraceae > NK4A144. The sequence goes on along the minus strand of JAFTAP010000015.1, from coordinate 3,255 downwards.
TGCTCGCTTTATAAAGAAAGGCTAAGAGAGCTTCGCCTGATCGATTTTGACGATATGATAATAAAGTGCAGGGCTTTATTTGAAAAAGATGAAGGAGTGCTTAAAAGATGGCGGGAACGATACAGGTATATACAGATAGATGAGTTTCAGGATATAAATGAGAGCCAGTATGACGTAGTGAGACAGCTTGCGGGAGCGGATTGCAATATCTTTGCCGTAGGGGACGACGATCAGAGCATATACGGCTTCAGAGGGGCGAGCCCCGGCATAATGCAGAGATTCCTTAAGGATTATCCGAAAGCCCGTGTTTATTCTCTTGAGGTTAATTACAGATGCTCTGCCCCTATAGCCTACGCTTCCGACAGGCTTATAGCGGAGAATAAGAACCGGATCGAGAAGCATCATGTTTCATTTGATCAGACGGGAGAGAAGCCTGATATAAGATGCTTCAAGGACAGGACTAAAGAAATAGAGGCGATATGTGAGAAGATTGATAAGGCTCATATAGAGGACTATGCAGTGCTCCTTAGGACAAATGAGCTCAGAGATTATTTTGCGGAGGAGCTTGAAAGGAGAGAAATATCTGTAAAGAGTTTGGGGAAGCGAAAGAGCATATATGACAGCGATATGGCTAAGGATCTGATATCATATCTTCGACTTGCTTCGGGGGCTTTTCACAGGGAAGACCTGCTCCGTGTATTGAATAAGCCTATGAGATATCTGAGCAGGGAAGCTTTTGCTTCAGAGAATGCTAAACCGGAGGATGCTATGGCATATAACAAAGGAGCGTTCAGATTGTATGATGAAGCTTGCCGCTTTGCAGAGGATATACGCATGATGGGTAAAATGAAACCTAAGGCTGCCGTCAGATATCTGATGAATGTAGTCGGTTATGAGAAATTTCTGAAGGGCGAGGGCAGGAGTACGGATGAGCTTTATATGCTTTATGACAAGGCTGGGCATTATTCCTCTATCGGACAATGGCTTAAAGAAATAGAGAACGAGACGGCATCGGCAGGCAATGGTGCTTCTGCCGAAAATGAGAATAAGTCCGGCATCACGGTTATGACCTTACATGCCTCGAAAGGTCTGGAATACAGAGAGGTTTTCATCTGTGATGTGAATGAGGGAATAATCCCATATCACAAGGCAAAACTTACAGAGGATATCGAAGAGGAAAGAAGACTTCTCTATGTCGGCATGACAAGGGCAATACGAAAACTGCACTTATTTTATATTGAAGAGAGTTTTGGAAAAGAACTTATGCCATCTTCGTTTTTGGATGATGGCTTGTAATGAAGGCATTTATGAAATAAAATATAAGCAATGACAGAAAGGTATAGAATATTGATTTTTATCGAAAAATCAATATTCGTATCTGACCAGGCTCTCACGAAGTGAGAGGCGTGCTCTGCGGAACGCAGAGTTTCTGAATGCAATTCCGATTTTGCATTCAGAAAGTCATAATATGTAGGAAAGGGGTATTTAGGATATGGGATGTGCAGTTAATGACCGTAAGGTTGCAGTGGTAGGCTGCGGATTCGTGGGGGCGGCTTCGGCTTTTGCGATAATGGAGAGCGGGCTTTTCTCGGAGATGGTGCTTATAGATGCAAATAAAGAAAAGGCGGAAGGAGAGGCTCTTGATATAAGTCATGGACTTCCCTTTGCCAAGCCTATGCAGATATATGCAGGGGATTATAAGGATATCTCCGATGCGGCGGTTGTCGTGGTGACGGCGGGAGCAGGGCAAAAGCCCGGAGAGACGAGACTTGACCTCGTTAAGAAGAATGTGGGGATATTCAAATCTGTTATTCCTCAGATAGCGGAGAATAATAAAGAAGGAATACTGCTTATCGTTGCCAACCCGGTCGATATACTTACGCATGCTGCGGTTAAGCTTTCGGGCTTTCCGGAGAACAGGGTTTTCGGCTCGGGAACCGTGCTTGATACGGCAAGGCTTAAGTATCTGCTCGGCGAGCATTTAAGCGTAGACAGCCGGTCTGTTCATGCTTTTATTATAGGCGAGCACGGGGACAGCGAGATAGCGGTATGGTCGAGCGCTAACGTATCAGGCGTGCCGCTTAATGATTTCTGTGAGATGCGGGGGCATTTCGATCATATTAATTCCATGAAGAGAATAGCGGAGAGCGTTAAGAACAGCGCCTATGAGATAATCGAGAAGAAGGGCGCTACTTATTATGGCATAGCCATGTCCGTGAAGCGCATCCTTGAAGCGATAGCGAGGGACGAAAAATCCATACTTCCGATATCGAGCGTACAGCATGACAATCATGGAATATCCGGTATATCCATAAGCATGCCAGCCATCGTCGGAAGGAACGGCGTAGAGGGGACCGTGCCGATAGCCTTAAGTGATGAAGAAGAAAAAGCCCTTCAGGAATCCGCCATGACCTTAAGCAAGGTCGCAGAAGAGGTGCTGTAAAGACAGACTAAAAGAAGAGTTTATCGACCAGACAATGCTAGCAAATCTTACCTCGGAAGAATTCGAGAAGGTTACTGAGCTAACCGTCGGAGTAAAAAGGCATCTAAGATGCTTCAAAAGATGTATCAGTCCAAAGATTTTCGTAATTATAGGTGACCGGGACGGAGTAATCATTAGTACGAAACCGCACTGTAGAGAAAGCATTCACCCGTACGCTGGTGCACTTGGCTGTTTCAAAGGTGTATGGCGGCAAAGGGCGGAGGGAACCCTTAAGCAACCAATCTGGACTCCAATACAACATTCTTTATCTACAATAAATGTTTTACAAGCGATTTTCAGGACTTTGCTGTGATGCGGCGAGGTCTCTTTTTACATTAAAAAGTGCATAAGTACAAAAACTCGCCCATAAAAACGAAAAAAATGCTGCAAACTCGCTCATAAAATAGTTGAATATTTATCGCTGTTGCACTATAATACTATTTAGATTGAACGGAGGTCTTATTATGTACTTAAAGCGTAAGGTGGATAAAATCTTAAGTGAGTGGCATGAAAACCCGAGCCGAAAGCCATTGATCATTAAAGGTGCCAGACAGGTAGGAAAGACCGAAAGTATAATGCGTTTCGCTGAGGCCTCTTATGACAACATCATATATATCAATTTTGCATTGGAAAAGAAATATTGCGTAATCACCGAAGATGGATACACTGTGGAGGCTGTCAATAAAGCAATCAGTCGGATAGATCCATCTAAGAAATTTATTGAGAAAAAAACTCTGATTTTTTTTGATGAAATACAAGATCATCCGGACATT
>JAFTAP010000108.1 GCA_017455525.1 Lachnospiraceae bacterium | reverse complement strand
CGCCATGCTCCGTCCATTCGGAATCCGCTAATTTGCTACGCAAATTGCTACTTCCTCATGTTCGGGCGGGTCACAAGTTCCAAATCCTATTTGTGCAAGCACAATCGGATTTGTACCTTTTGACCCTAGCATCATAATATCATGATTATCCGTAAGCTACAATCTGTTTTTCACCGCAATCATATCTTCCTTAAGATCTCTTGCTGACATTATGCGTGAATTCTCTCCCCTTATTATAAGCTGAACCATACCGTCAGATGTGGCGACCGTTATATCCAAGTCTTTCGCATTCTGCATCGTGAACCTCGCTATATACTGATCGGCAGTCTCGGCCTCCCTCGTATAGACTATATGCACGCCCATATAATCAAACTTCTCGGTCACATGCCCCTTAGCCTTATATGCGTCAAATACCGCTATCACTTCCGTATCACGCAAAACTTTGTATTCCGATAAGGCATCGAGAAGCTTATATTTTGCGCTGTCCATACCTGTAGTCCCGTCTGCAAGATAAACCTTCAAGTCATCCCACGCATGGATGATGTTATATCCGTCAACCAGCAGATATTTCGGTTTATTCTGTATCTTAACCGAGGTCCTGTCGGTTCCGCTGCTGGATGTGCTGCTTCCCCGATAATACTTCCAATTTGAGGAACGCTTCTGACTTCCCGCATTCGCATGAGTAGCTTTCCTTAATATCTCATCTATCTCATCCGTTCCTATCGCCTCAAGCCTGTCGGAAAGCCTGCCCCTTGTCTTGCTTTTCTTTACCTGATGATCTGCTTCCTCACCATCATCCTCATTACCTTGGATAAAATCTGCTTCTCTTTTTGACACATGCATCATGCTCTCGCTCTCATCCCACGGCACATAACGCCCCGCCCCATGCTCCACGAAAATGCTACCGGATACATTCTCTGCATCATTATCAGGATCATAACCACAATCCTCAATTATCTTTTCAGCCTCTTGCGGATCACATGGCTCATAACCGGACAGCTTAAGCTCTATCCTTCCCATCCCTGACGTATAGCGTGTAAGCTCGCTTTGATAATTAAATAAGGACTTTGCCGGAGCCTTTCCCGTGACCACAGTCGTATCGCCGTCCTGACCTTCGACAGAAGACGTGCCGTTCATATTGCTTATATCGTTTATCGCCCTGCCGAGACTCTCCTTGGGAAGCGTTATCCTGAATTCATAATACGGCTCAAGCAGTAAGCTCTTAGCCTTCATCAAACCCTGTCGTACCGCCCTTCGCACCGCCTCATAGAAATCATGACTTTCCGTGTGCTTCGTATGTGCTCTGCCGCCTATAAGTGTAAATCTCATGTCCGTAAGCTTCGCCCCTGTAAGAACGCCTTTCGGCATATCCTTTATGAGCGTCGAGATAACCGTCTTCTGCCAGTTTATCTCAAGCTCATTCACGCTTATCGCGCTTGCAGTCTCTATTCCACTTCCCTTCGGAAGTGGCTCCATTAGAAGCTGAACCTCCGCATAATGCCGCAGCGGCTCAAAATGCCCGTAACCGATCACGGGCCCCGCTATAGTCTCCTTGTATATAACAGCGCCCGCATCAAACCTTACCTTCACACCGAATCTTTCCTCAATCGTTAGTGCAAGGATTTCAAGCTGAAACTCTCCCATTACGGAAATGCTTATCTCATCCCTGCCGTTATTATAGTCAAGAGCCAGAAGCGGATCCTCTGCGGCAAGCTCCCTTATCTTAGGAATAAAAACACGAGCCGGCACGTCATCAGGCAAAAGCATCCTGTAGCGAAGCACAGGTCTGCTTATCATATCCTCATCGTCAGGCTCCTCTCCTATCCCCATTCCGACGAAAGCGCTGTCTATACCGACCAAAGTCACTACATCCCCGGCATATGCAGTATTTAATGCTTCATATTTTCCGCCGTTATACATTCTTATCTGCGTGATCTTCTCACCGTCAAGTCTTTCATCAGGAAGAGCATCTCTTACCGATATCTTGCCTCCGGTTATCTTAGCAAAGCACAGCCTATGCCCGTCCTCGTAAGACAGCTTGAATATTTTTGCAGAAAACTTATCCCTGTATGCTATCTCAGGCGCATACTTCGTAATAAGCTTTATCAGCGCCTCCGTGCCTTCATTCTTTATAGCTGCGCCGAATAGCACAGGATGATATTTCCCCGAATAAATAAGTCTTGTAATGTCTTCGTCAGAAATAAAGGAATTGTCCAGATATTTTTCTATAGTGTCTTCAGAAAGAGCCGCTATATCCTCCATGATACGCTCTGAGTGCTCTGTATGTTCGAGCACTCCGCTTCCAAGCTCCTTGACAAGCTCACCTATGATCCCTTCCTTGTCTGACTTTGCCATATCCATCTTATTGACAAAAATGACATACGGAACCTTGTACCTGCCCAGCATATAAGAAAGCCGTCTTGCGGTTTCCGTCACGCCGTCAGGAGTGCTGATAAGCAGTATTGCCAAGTCCAATACAGGCATGGATCGCTCAGCCTCTCCGGCAAAATCAGTATGCCCCGGAGTATCTATGAAGGTGATCCGCATATCTTCACCACTTAGATTAAGTGCATCCAACGCATCAATCGTGACAACCGCCTGCTTGGAATAAATAGTGACTCCCCTTTTCTTCTCAAGCGCTTCGGTATCAAGGAAGGCGTTTCTATTATCAACCCTTCCCTGCTCTCTTATCGCACCGAGCTTATATAATATACTCTCGGTTAATGTAGTTTTCCCCGCATCAACATGCGCAAGTATGCCGATGCTAAGCTTTTTCATACGTCATTGCCTTTTATTCTCATCCCCAACCTTAAAATTAAAATATATCCCTCTCCGCTTGTTCAAAGGCATTTTTCATTCTGCCCTGTTCACGCTTTGATATATGATATTTATCCGCTATTCCCTGCCAGTTATCATGGATAGTATTTTGTATATTCAATATCTCCTCTCTAGCATCATCTTTATCAATCCTGAAATAATCTGATATTTCAAAAGCAGTTTTTATATCTTTTTCATCGTTATCAGCTATATTCAAAGACATCCTGAAGCTGTCAGGAGCAGGATTGATGTCGAACCCCGGAGACAGCCTCCATCCATTCTTACCAAGCAGGAAGCCATGATTCCGCAAATGATCGTCGGTATTAGATATGCATATATTAAAAACAAGTCTGCGCCACATCTCATATAAATCCTTTACAGGCTCTGCAGAAAACTCCTCTATGGCTCCCGCCAAATCCAAATAACTAATCTTATCTTCCGATCCATCAGTCTGACCTAGCATAGTCATAGCAGATGCGTAATGTACCCTCTTACGTCCTATCCGGTCAAAGCGACGGCTTAAGAATGTATCTCCTCTATCAGAAAGTCTCATTGTCTTTGCATCAGGGACATACAGATTGCACTTTTCTGCAAGCTCATGAGCCACCATCTCCCACGCTCCTGCATTCATAACATCATGTCCGGAAGGGAACTTAGCTATCCATAGATTCCCCTCTTCATCAAGGACATTAGCTTTAGGCCTTGCACCGCCAAGCGAAGATCCCGGATCGAGCAGATTATTTAACCATTTAGCATTACTATCGCCCGCTTCCAGCTTCATTGCCGCATATTCCAGATCACGAAGCTTCTCCATAGGCAGCGCGGCAAGCGTATCATGTTCAGAAAGATAATGCTGCTCTGTCTCATCATAGAGCCTTATCCCCCCTATCCTTCCTCCATCATGTACCCCCAGAATATAATCACTCTCCAATAATGTACGAGGAGCACGCCCTTGTTCTTTAGCTTGCGCTGCTTCACGGCGATCCATCAGCGTCCTTCCCCATCTGTCCGGGGCTATATCAGCAAGGAAGCCAAAGCATGGCTTATTCATCGATGGATACTGTCTGCCCTCCATTGCAAATATATCAGGATCAAGGATAAATCCGGAATGTTCCCTAAGCCATTCTCTGTCATATGAGAAAGAAATCACTTCTCTTCCATGCGCGTTCTCTATATTGCATATACCTATAAGCCTTACAGGATCAGTCCATCCTGCGTGAACCCTAAACTCTCTCATTTCCTGCTTCCCCTCTTGCTTAGAAGCTCCGAGTCTTGAATGATGCGCCCCAGCTCATCATCTCTGGCAAGCAAGATAATATCATCAGGAAGTCCTATCGCCGTAAGAACTTTAGCATATATTCCTATAGCCACGCCGGGATCTCCCTTTTCAACCTTCCAAAGCGTGGCTCTGCTTATGCCGGCTCTTTCCGATACGACTTTCACGGAATAATTACGCCTAAGTCTTGCCAGCTTTATCTGTTCCCCCACCCTTTCAAGCTGCCGCTCCGTCTTAGGCATGATAACAGGCTTATTCGATTTTCGTGTTTTTGAATTATTCATGTTTATTATTATAAACTCAAATCATATTTGCGTAAATAATATTATACATTAAATTAAGATTATCATCTAAAGACTCTTTCTTTTGTCGTATTCACCCTACTATCAGGTAATACTTTCATCCATCCTCGCCTCAAGCAATGCACAGTATTCATAGCCGTCCTCGGTATATGTGCCAAAGGTTCCCGTCACAGTGATGTCGTCACCCTCCTCAGGATAATCATCGGGATAGGTGGATTCGCCCGCAAGCCTGAATTCAACTCCCTGTGCGCAGCAGGCTGTCGCATCCTGTATTATGCAGGCATGATAATATTCGCCCGTATCCTCATCCTTATATACTGTATAAAGTCCGTTCATCCTTATGGTCTTCCCCATATTAATCGGCGCATAATAAATTGTCGAATCCATATGAATTATGCTTCTTTCAATCTTTATGGTACAATAATATTTGTTTTTCATCATAGGGAGACAGAGCCATGAAATCAATCCGTTCAAAGATACTGGGCGTCGTATTCGTGTCCGTGACCTTCACGGCGCTCATACTGCTGATCATATGCGTCGTCAGCATGTCAGTAATCAACGAGAGGGACTCCAATATGCTCTTAGAGCATATCGGCATGGAGCATGCCACCGCCATAGACATGCAGCTTGAAGGAATAGAGCATTCTGTAGACAGCATCTATTACTATGCCATAGACAGGCTTGAGGAAAATGCTTCACGGCTTAATGACGAAGCATTCAGGACGGAGTATATTGATAAGATCAGAGAGCTGTCGCTTAGTGAAGCGAGGAACACAGAGAGCGTTAAGGTCGTATATTTCAGGCTGTCGACGGATATCAAAGAGCCGCCTTACGGCTTCATATATCAGGCAAATGACCGCACCGGCGTGCTTCGCTCTGTATATGCTTCTTAAGCGTTCTCGCAAGATCATCAGGCTCGAAGGGCTTCGCAACGTGAGCATTCATTCCCGAATCCAACGCTTCCTTCACGTCCTCTTCATAAGCATTGGCGCTCATAGCTATTATAGGGATCTTCTTATAGTATTCCCCGTTAAGCCCTCTTATCGCCCTTGTCGCCTCATAACCGTTCATCACAGGCATCTGTATATCCATGAGCACGGCGGAATAAAAGCCCTCTCCGCCATCCTTTACCTTATTTAAGCCTGCCTCGCCGTTCTCTGCATGCTCTATGAAATTAGGAAAATTGTTATTGCCAAAGGTATTGTAGATCACGGTGCCGTCTGACGCACTCGGGATCAAAGACTCCTTTGCTTTGTTTATAATTCAGGTTCGTACCCCTACGCGACTCCGAGCAGCTTATCAAGCTCGCCGACTAAAAGCCCTATCTCCGGCTTCGTCATCTGCACGTCAGCTCCAAGCTCCTCTCCCTTCTTCCTTGTGGCGTCATTTATCATGGAAGAGAAGATCACAACCTTCAGGCGGTTAGTGCCCCTGCCCTCTTTGATAAGCTTCGTCAGCTTATGACCGTCCATGATAGGCATCTCTATATCGGTAATGACACATCGTACATGCTCGTCTAAAGTGCCGGCATCCCGCCACTCTTCTATTAAGTCCCATGCCTCCTGTCCGTTAGCCGTATGCGTAAGGTTCTTATATCCTGCCTTTCCAAGAGACTCTACTATGAGTCTGTTAAGCAGCACCGAGTCCTCTACAACGAGTATCGGTATGTCTATCCTGCCTCTGCCGGCAAGCTCGTCCATCTCATGCACCTTAAGCCCGGTATCAGGGTTAATATCAGTGACTATCTTCTCGAAGTCAAGCACGATTATAAGACTGTCCTTGTGCTTGATTATACCGGTCGTAAGCCCCTCCTCCAAGGGTCCTGTGGCTCCGTTAGGCTTCATTATGTCCTGCCACGACGCACTGTGTATGCCCTTTATCGAGTCAACATGAAAAGCCATGTTGAGGGAATTGAAATTAGTCAGTATGAAATTCCCCTTAGGCTCCGAGTTGCCAAGACGCAGGGCATGCTTTAGGTCTATGACGGTGATCATATCCTCCCTCGGCATGAATATCCCCTCTATACTCGGATGCGTCTTAGGCACGATAGTCAGAGGCTGATAGTTTATGACCTCCTTCACCTTCGCGACGTTTATCCCGAACATGCGGTTATCGATCTCGAATACAAGCAGGTCAAGATGGCTTGTATCATTTTCAATATTTAAGATATCAGTATCCATTTAACGCCCACCTAATTATTACCTTGTCACGATATCTACAGGCACATCAAATATCTTAGCAACCTTCAATATCACATCAATATGACGTCCTACGGCAGCGCCGAAATGATGAGTCGGACCGCACTCGCTCCAGTTGCTTACGAAATCCCTTGCTCCGCAGGTAAAGCGGGTCCTCATATTGGTATCGCCGTTATTTAATATCTTGCCCTCTTCATTAACCCCCTCTGCGGCCACGAACTTGAAATTACCATTCATATCCTGAGTGATCGCAAGATAAGTGATAGGTCCTGTCGGTGGATAGAACTGCGTCAGGTATCCGCCGCCTGTCTTTCCATGGAACACGTCCACGATCTTCATCGTAGGCTTCTTAGCCTGTGAGATATCGTAATCACCCGATCCGCTGTGCCCTATGATGCATATGTCGTCATTAAAATCTATGGTGTACATCTCTGCAAGCTGTCCTGTGCCTGATATGGTCTTTAGGATGCTCATAGCCATTGCCACCTTTATATCGCCCTCGACGGCGCATGCCGTGCCCTGCTTTATAAGCATGGAGAATGCCGGTATGAGCAGGCTGTCCACTACCCCTGCCTGTCCCTTGGCAAATCCGTCATAGTGTGAAGCCACAAGACCTAACTGCTCATCCTTAACCCACTGCTCAAAAGCTACCACGTACTTAGCCATCTCCCAGACCTTCTCGACCGTTCCGCCGCCCTCGACATCAAAAGTATCAAGAATATCTTCAGCCTTAGCCTTGATAGCCGCCTCATCATTCACATTATCGGCGATAGCCCATATCTTCTCCCAGTCAAACTGCTTAGTGTAAAGATGCATCCTGTGATATAGATTTGATTCATCTATATAAAGATCCATCATGCCGGGATAAGGCCTGCCTATCTGTGCGATATTAGTGTCGCGGAAGCGACGGCGTACCTGTGCGGCAAGACACCATTCATTGATCTCCTTTGTAACTCCGGGATCGCCGCCCTCGACTACGCCTGTGATAACGGCGTGACGCTTGCCGAAACGCTCAAGGTCTGCTACCATCTCTCCTACCGCTCCGCAGGCATAAGCCTCGCCAAGCCACTCAGCGGTTCCGGCATTATCATAATCAAGCGCCTTAAGCTTCTGTATGTTCACAAGCACTACCGGCACGTCCAGATCCTTTACCGCCGGAAGCATGTTATAAGATGTCGCATAAGTTAAAAGCTGCATGAATACGAGATCCACGTCAGCGGCGCGGAACTTATTACCTGCCTCCTGAGACTGTTCCTTCGTAGTCACCACACCGCCGTCGATTATCTCGACGCTGTCGGGGAACATAGCCTTGAAATCCTTGAACTGCTTATCAAATTCCGGTACCAGAGACGGAAACTGCGGAAGATAAGCTCCGAGCGCAATAGAAAAAACCCCCACCTTTGCCTTTGTTTCAACTAGCATAACCTTTTCCTCCATTTCGTGAATTATCTAAGACTTCTTGCGTGATTAATTTGTATTTTACGCAAGAATTCGGGCTTCGCCCGAACACGCCTCTCACTTCGTGAGAGCCTGGTCAAATACGATTATTGATTTTTCGATAAAAATCAATAATCTATGGTTTCTATATTATATCATTATGATACGAGCATCAAAAGTATCAATTTATATCTATCCTTTTTCCGGTATTGTGCCGTCCTCGTAGGCGGCAAGAAGTACCGTAAGCTCCGCTATCTGCTCCCTAAGCTCTCTTCCCGTATCGGTATCCTCCACCAAAATCCTTTCATTGCTCGACTCTATTATCTCAGAATCAGAGACTATATCCGTCTCATTCCTTATAGCATCCTCGGCAGAGGTAAAGGGCTCGTGCGCAACAAGACGGAGTCCGTGAGAATTATAGACTAAAGTATACCCCGCTATACCTGTCTTTCCCTGATAAGCCTTAGAGAAGCCACCGTCTATGATGAAGAGCTTCCCCCCGCATAGCACCGGCGTCTCGCCCTTTTTAAGCTCGACCGGCACGTGACCGTTTATGATATGAGCATCGGGAGCATCGGCAAGCCCGAACTCACGCAATATGCCGTCCACTACAGTCTCATTATCCCGAAGGTCATAATAAGGATTCTTAATCTCCTTATGCGTCTCCTTATCCTCTATCATATAGCTCTCGAAGGTCGCCATCCTGTCCTTGCCGAATACCGGCGACTTCGCTCCGGTCCATATATAGTACATATAGTCCTGACCCTTTTCCTTCTCGGCCATATCCTTAGTCGAATAATACGCCTTCCTTGCATAAGTCTCTAATATGTCGTAAAGCTCCCTTCCGGCGTAATCCCTTCCGTCTATATTCATAGACAGGAACTTACCGTCCTTATCCATCGGCACGCAGCCGTGATACAGCAGATTGCCGTTATACACGCGGTACATGCTGCCCTTTGAATAAAGGAACCTCACATGCCTCTGAAGCTTCTCGCTGTGAATAAAAGCAAGCTGGAGCCTCTCCACGACCTCTTCCTCCTCCGGCGTGAGCCTGTAAGGATCCCTCGGATCTATGGTCGGAAAATCACAGCATATAAGCGGGTACGTCTTTCCGTAAAGCTCTATCGTTTCTTTCTCATAATCAATAAAATCGAGCACGAGCCTGTCGTCCATCTCAAACTCCGGATGCCTCTTTATAAGCTGTCCCTCAAGCTTCATCTGTATCACGAATATCGCCTTATGGACCATCTCGTCCATATTCATGTCGTGGCGGTTATATTCCTCACCGGGCCTTATAGCGAAGGGGCCGCAGTCTGAATCCTTATAAGTATCCAATGCGAAGGTAACAAGCGGTACGAGATTTATCCCATAGCCCTCCTCTATCGTGCTGAGATTGGCATATCTGACGGAAAGCCTTATAACCGTGGCGATAGAGGCAGGGTGCCCCGATGCCGCGGCCATCCATATAATGTCATGATTTCCCCACTCTATGTCTACGGAATGATACTGCATGAGCGTATCCATTATTATATGCGCACCGGGTCCCCTGTCGTATATGTCGCCTACTATATGCAGATGATCTATGACTAAGGTCTGTATCAGATTTGAAAGAGCGGTGATGAATTCCGGAGCCCTTTTAAGCCATATTATCGTGGAAATAATAGAATCATAGTACCCTTCCTTATCCTGCACCTCCGCCTTCTCTGTGATAAGCTCCTCTATGACATAGGCAAAATCCTTAGGCAGAGCCTTACGCACCTTGGAACGGGTATACTTGGACGCCACGCGGCGGGTCAATGCGACAAGCCTGTACAGCGTTATCCTGTACCAGTCGTCTATATTCTCTTCCTCCTTTTCAATAAGGGAAAGCTTTTCCTCCGGATAATAAATAAGCGTGGCGAGGCTCTTCTTATCCTTCATCGTGAGCGTATTTCCGAACTCCTCATCTATCTTACGCCTGACCGAGCCGGAACCATTCTTAAGCACATGATTGAACTGCTCATATTCGCCATGAATATCGGTAAGGAAGTGCTCCGTGCCCTTAGGAAGATTAAGTATCGACTGCAGATTTATTATCTCCGTAGATGCGGCCGCCTTATTGGGAAACTGCTTTGAAAGGCTCTCGATTAATTTTTTCTCAAGCTCCGCGCTGCTCTTTGCCATATTCTTCTCCGAATTTTTCTATATATTATACCTTATCTCCCCTGCTAATAGCAAAGCCATGTAAGGTTTTTTCTCCTATATCCCTTACTACCTCACCTGCAATTATAAGTCCCGCCGCGCCAGGCACGAAGGCCGTGCTTCCGGGAACAGCTTTTTCCAAGCCGATGTCTCCGTCAGGCTTTATCGGTTCTTCATCGGAATAGACGACCTTAAGTCTCTCCACTCCCCTCTTCTTAAGCTCCCTCCGCATTACTCTCGCAAGCGGGCACACCCTCGTATCATAAATATCAGCTATCATAAGCCTGCTCGCATCAAGCTTATTCCCTGTGCCCATGGAGCTTATTATCGGGACATTATGAAGCCTCGCCCGCATTATAAGCTCGATCTTCGCCGTCACGGTATCGACAGCGTCCACGACATAATCATACTCTTCAAAAGGAAAGCTCTCCGCATTCTCCGGCAGGAAGAAGCACTTATGAACTCTCACATCGGCTTCCGGATTTATATCAAGCATACGCTCCCGCATCACATCGACCTTGTATCTGCCTATGCTCTTATGCGTGGCGATTATCTGACGGTTCAGGTTCGTGACATCAACCCTGTCATGGTCTATGAGGTCGAGCTTCCCTATCCCGCTCCTTATAAGCGCCTCACACACGTAACCTCCTACGCCCCCTATCCCGAAGACGGCAACCCTAGCTCCATTAAGCCTATTCATTGCTTCCTCTCGTAGAAGCATTTTAGTCCTCTCAAACTGATCCGCCATCTTCGTCCTTTCACATAGTATTGCTTCATAGAATGCAGTATCGCAACATTGGCATCTCGGATATTTTACCACTATGGACTCTGCTCTCACAAATCAAGTCATGCGGGCGATGGCTTTACCGATATAATTTGTTAAGACATTTTTTTAGAATGCCCGATCGCATGATAAAAATGAATTTAGGAGGCACGGATGCCTGATACTTTAGTCACAACAATAGATTATATGCCGGTAGGAGACATCTCAGTATTAGCCCTTTGCTTCCTCATACTTATCCTGCTTCCCGCAATAGGCTTCATGTACCTGCTACACTCCAACCCTTTCGACCTCGCCACAGGGGCAGTCAGCGGTGACTCGCTTTCCTTCGCGGTGCGGGACTGTTATAAAACCCATGGATGAGCGTAGAGAAGGTCGTCGAGATGTTCGGTCCTATGTACGACAGCTACCGCCTTGATTTCAAGGCCATATTCATGGAGAGCGTTGATTCCATAAGATAAGACCTGCGCCATGATACGCCAGTTTCTTGACGAGAACCTGCCGTTAAAGCGTATCTCCGTCAACTTCTCAATACAGGAAATAAGAGACGAGAACTTCTGCAAGGACGTGATCGACGTCATAAGCAGACACGACATCCCTTATGAAAAGATTGCGATTGAGATAACCGAGAGCAGAAACGAGCGTGACTTTGACATGGTAAAGGATAAGATTGAAGAGCTGAAAACCTACGGCATAAAGTTCTATCTTGATGACTTCGGTACGGGATATTCTAACTTCGAGAGAATCATGGAGCTTCCCTTCGATATAATAAAATTCGACCGCTCCATGGTCATAGAATCCGGCAAGAATAAAGCCAGCGAATACATGGTAGACACCTTCGCGAGCATGTTCCGTAAGCTGCAGTACAAGGTGCTCTACGAGGGTATAGAAGATGACAACGACGAGAAGCGCTGCATCAGCATGTCCGCCCAATACCTGCAGGGCTTCAAATATTCCAAGCCTATAGAGATAGAAAATCTGAGAGGCTTCCTTACTGATGATAATAAAAGCGCTTAAGACATAAAAAGACGCCACCCGGTATGCAGATGGCGTCTTTTCTTGTCATTTCTTATCTCTTCAGACAGGCGATTGGATTTACCGTCTTCCACACAGTTCGGTATCAAAAGCCCAAATCGTCATTGACCAGCACGACATGGATCCTGTCCTTATGCCTTGAAAACCTCGTGATAAGGAACTGGCAGCATATGGTGTCAGGCGACTTACAGTCCATGCACCTGCCAAGCTTCGCACAGGGAGTATTAAGATCAAACCTCTGCACATTTATCGGAGCGGCGACGTTCCTCGCCCTCTTCATCGCACCGTCCACATCATCGCAAACCTTATTCATCCCCACGATGAATACGACCTTCTTCGGTCCCTGCGCAATAGCAGACACGCGATTAGAATTGCCGTCAATATTTACGAGTACACCGTCATCGGTCATAGCATTGCAGCTTGCGATGTAGACGTCAGCATCGTAAGCCTTGAGCATAGCCGCCCGCTTGTCCTCTTCCTTATCCCTGTCAATGAAGTCATAATTACCGTCCTTAAGAGCATCCACCAGTCCGATCTCCTGTGCGCTCATGCAGCCGCCCATAGTAACTGTGCTTCCTTCAGGGATAAGCTCTAACGCCTTCTTAAGCGCCTCTTCCTTCGACTCAGCATAGTATCCCGACATATTGCGGGATTCAAGCCCTTTTATAGTCTTCTCCGCTAAAAGCTTATTTCTTTTTATCACATTCTCATTCATATCTTAAGTCCTTATTTCTTCTCTTTGAACTGCTTACCTGCATTCTCTGAAACATCGTCAAGCTTCTTCTTAGCCCAGTCCTTGCCGCCGAGACCGAAAGCAAGAGCAAAGGCAGCGGCCACAGCCACGCAGATGCAGGTAAAGAGTACCTTTATGATCTCCTGGGATATGCCAAGCTGATTAATAGCCATAAAGCCTGCAAGAACCATTATCACGACCCTTGCTCCAAGTGCGATCGATTCGGCATTAGGATATACCTTCTGTATAGCCTTCTGCACCCATACGGAAGCAGCCCATGCAGCCAAAAGCACAAGGCAGGCAGCAAGCACGGAAGGCATATAGCCGATGATAACGTTGCCAACCTCCGTCAGCACGTCGATCCCCAGTATCTTCACTCCCGAAACAACGAAGATTATATCAATGACAACAGTTACCACGCTCCCGATTATCTTAGAAGCAGGAGTTGCGTTCTCGTTCTTATTCTGATATGTCTCCTTGGAGAATTTATCGATACCCGTGCCCGCAAGTATCGACTGCACGAGACCACCGGTGATACGACCAAGGAACACGCCGAAAACGACAAGGATTATAGCCGCAAAAAGAGCCGGAATGAAATTGAATATAACCCCTACCATCTCTGTCGCAGGCTCGCTTATGGAAGAGATGCCAAGCACCTGCACGCCCGCTACGACGAATACCACAAGGATAAGCGCATACACGATCTTGGATACGATATCAGAAAAAGCGCTGCCCTCCTTGGGAGTGATATTGACCTTCTCCTGAAGCGTATCGAACTTCGTCTTCTTAAGCAGCGTATTGACTATCTGCGCTATAAGCTTCGCAAGGAAAACACCGAAGGCAATAAGAATGATCGCCGCAATTATGTTAGGAACGAATCCTAAGAACTTCGTAACCGTGCTGGTGATAGGCTCCGTCACGCTGTACATACCGAGCTGATCCAAAGCCCCCGGAAGGAATAGGAAGAAAACAACAGCGAAAACGAGATTCCCTATTATATCGATAGTATTCCCGGAGCTTGCCTTAACCTCAAGCGGCGTATTCGCCGAATTCTTATCAAAGAATCTCTTAAGCAGTTTCTTCACGATATTCCTGCATATCGAAGCCGCGATCCATGCCACTATGAGCAGCAGCACCGCCCACACTACCTTAGGGATAGCATCAAAGAAATTATAAATCCAATCCATACTACAATTCCTCCTTTAAAAAACAAAATAAAAATTCCGGCAAAAGCCGAAAAAATTATAGCACAATCAGACCTATCTCTCAATAAAATGACCCTAGCATCATTATATGTTTACCTTATATCACTCTGATAAAAGCTTCTCCAGGCTTACTATTTTAACGCAAAGCGTGAAGAGTTCGGCCGCGGTCTTAAGGTCTGCAAGCGAGGGGTAGGTCGGGGCTACCCTTATGTTGCTGTCCTTGGGATCCTTGCCGTAGGGCCAGGTGGCTCCGGCTCCGGTCATCGTGACACCCGCCTTCTTCGCATGGGCTACAACCTCCTTCGCACAGCCGGGAAGCGTCTCGAAGCTTATAAAATAACCGCCGTTGGGCTTCGTCCACTCTCCGATGCCAAGCCCCGTAAGCTCCCTGTCGAATATCTCCTCGACTGCCTCGAACTTCGGCCTTATCACGTCCGCATGCTTCCTCATATGCTCTACCATGCCATGTATGTCCTTAAAGAACCTCACATGACGTAGCTGGTTCACCTTGTCGTGACCTATGGTCTGATTCTGAAGCTGCGCCTTGATATCTTCCAGATTGTTAAGAGATGCCGCAAGCGAAGCGATGCCGCTGCCGGGGAAGGTAATCTTTGAAGTCGATGCGAACTTATACACAAGATCCGCATTACCCGCCCTCTTGCACTCCGCAAGTATCTCTATGATATGATCCTGATGATCGTCATACAGATGATGCACGCAATACGCATTATCCCAGAATATACGAAAATCTGGCGCAGCAGGCTTAAGACGCGCAAACCGTCTCACCGTCTCATCGGAATAAGAATACCCCTGCGGATTGGAATACTTAGGCACGCACCAGATGCCCTTTATAGCCTCATCCTCCGCTACGAGACGCTCAACCGTATCCATATCAGGTCCTGCAGGCGTCATATCAACAGGTATCATCTCTATGCCGAAATACTCCGTTATCTTGAAGTGTCTGTCATATCCCGGCGAGGGACAGAGGAATTTCACATGGTCAAGCTTGCACCACGGAGTATGTCCTAATATTCCATGCGTCATAGCCCTTGATATGGCGTCATACATGACATTCAATGAAGAATTACCATAGATGATTATATTATCGGGATTATTCTCCATCATATCGCCGATAAGCACCTTGGCTTCCTTTATCCCCGTAAGCCCGCCATAGTTACGGCAGTCCGTCCCGTCCTCGCACGTAAGGTCAGCCCCTGAATAAAGAGCGTCCATCATCCCCATCGAAAGGTCAAGCTGCTCCTTACAAGGCTTGCCTCTGCTCATGTCCAGATTCAAGCCCATATTCTGGAACTTCTCATATTCCTCGCGAAGCTCCTTAAGCGCCTGCCTCATCTCATCCTTAGTCATCTCTGCATACGGTGTCATGGCTCTTCCCCCCTTTATAATTAAATAATGTGTATGAATATTGCATAAACCTTGGGCATGTCTGGCTGGATATATATTTTCAAGGGAATTGGGGAGCCGCTTTTAGCTCAGACAAGATCCAGTTCCCGCAATTACTTACTGAAAAGGAAATTGGAGATTTATCGACAATTTTCTTTGAAGTTAGTAATGCGTGGAACTTAGCTTGGATGAGCGTTGGCTCTGACCTTGGAAATATATATCCAGTCAGACATGCATGCACCATTAGTGCCTAGGATGTGCTTTCGCATACACCTCTCTTATATGATTATGACTCAAAGTCGCATAAATCTGCGTCGTCGAAATATCAGAATGTCCAAGCATCTCCTGCACGGAGCGAAGATCTGCGCCGTTCTCCACAAGATGCGCCGCAAAGCTATGCCTTAAGGTATGCGGCGTGATATCCATCTCGATGCCCGCCTTCTTCGTATAGTACTTGATAAGCTTCCAGAAGCCCTGTCTGCTCATCGGCTCGCCGGACATATTAACGAATAAAGTCCTCTCATCATTGCTTGCAATAAGAGCGTCCCTTGAATGCTCCATATAGTTCCTTATCGCATTCCTTGCCTCGATACCGAAGGGTATCACCCTGTCCTTATGCGGGTCGTGGCAGTCCACATAGTTCATCTGCAGATTGACATCGTCCACCTTCAAGGTAATAAGCTCGGTGACTCTCATTCCCGTGGCATAAAGAAGCTCCAGCATAGCCTTGTCCCTTATTTCCTTGGGCGTATCGCCTGACGGCTGATTCAAGAGCCTCACGACCTCGTCCATCGTCATTATCTGGGGAAGCTTCTTCTCTATCTTCGGTGCCTTAAGTCCCTCGGTAGGATTGCCTGTTACGATTCCCTCCTTCTCCAAATAGGAGAAGAACGCCCTCATAGACGCAATAGCGCGCGAAACCGAGGCCGGCGCTGCCTTTCCTTCTTCACTGTTTTCAATATAGTCCTTGAGAATTTCCGATGTGACCTTAGCGGGATCATCTATCCCTTTCCTGCCAAGGTATGCGACCATCTTCTTTAAATCTCTCCTATAAGAAAGCTCTGTGTTCTTCGAAGTTTTTTTGATATTATGTAAATAACTTATGAACGCTTCGATACGGTCTTCCATATTCCAATTTTTCCCTCTCCCTAAGCAGTTAATCCCACATGGGGGCTAACCACTCACAACATTATAATGACTTAATTTGAGAAAAGCAAACCGATTTTCAAGGGAAAAATGGTATACAATCGCCACTTCTGATGAAAAATCACAACATGTTGTGACAAGGTTCAAATTGCTGTCCGACATGTTGTGAAAAAAAAATTTTAAACAAATTTTTTAAATTTTATGTTAACGCTTTATGTGCAATATTTATGAAAATACGACATAATAGATGCTATGGTCTTGGAATCCTTTATTTTACCCTCATAGATAAGCCCCACGAGCTTCTCAGGATCGAACGGCTCGACGTCTATGAATTCATCGGGATCAAGGTGCTGAGAGGTCTTCCGCAGATCCTTAGCCACATATACCTCTATCCTCTCATCACAGTACGCTATCGCCGTATCTATAGAGATAAGATACTCCAACTCGCTGTCTGTCGTGTAGCCCGTCTCCTCTTCAAGCTCACGCTTTGCGGCAACCGCGAAGGGCTCATCTGTGCTGTCCCTTCCTCCTGCGGGTATCTCTATGGTCTCCCGCTCTATCGCATACCTGTACTGATGCACCATTAGTATGCGTCCATCGGGAAGCACAGGAACCACCGCAGAAGCCCCCTTATGAAGCAGGGCATAGAATTCCTCTACCTTGCCGTCGGGAAGCTCCACCTGATCCTTACAATAAGTAAATAGCTTGTTGGTGTCTACGACCTCTCTCGAAAGCCTCTTGAATTTGTCAATCATGTATTTCCTCTATTTTATGATGCTGGGGTCAAAAGCCCCTTTGCGTTGTTTATGATGCCTACGCTTCATGTGCTAATTCTTATCGTAGATTATTTTAAGTCCCTTAAGCATAAGCTCCGGATCATTGATTATCTCATGCGAGCAATGCGGCGTGATGACGGATGCAAGCCCGCCTGTGGCGATAACCATAGTACTATATCCAAGCTCCGTCTCGAAGCGGTCTATCATGCCGTCTATCCTTGATGCCTCGCCATATATGATTCCGCTCTTTATGGCGTCCATCGTATTGGTTGCTATCTGCTTCTTAGGCGCTCCGAGCGATACCCTGGGCAATAAGGACGTCCCCGCGGCAAGAGCCTCCACGGATACATTCACACCGGGAAAGATCGCTCCGCCGATATATGTCTTTTCCTTATCTATCACAGTCATAGTGGTGGCAGTTCCCATGTCAATTACGATTGCAGGCGAGCCGTATATCTTCATCGCGGCAACCGAATCAACCACGAGATCCGCACCCAGTGTCGAAGGATCGTCAAGATGAATATTAAGCCCTGTCTTTATTCCCGCCCCGACTACAAGCGGTTCGCATTTAAGGAGCTTGCGCAGAGCCGACTTTATTATATGGGTAAGAGGCGGCACGACGCTTGCGATTATGGCTCCCTGTATGTCGTCCCTGCTTATGCCGTGAAGCTCAAGTATGGTCTTTATAACAACGGCATATTCAAGCTCGGTCTTATTCAAGTCCGTCGCAAACCTTTCGGTGAAATAGATCTTATCGTCATCACCGAGACAGCCTGCGACGACGTTGGTATTTCCCATGTCTATGGCAAGTATCATCCTGTATTCTCCTCTGGTAACACTGGTTTATTATCTGACTTCGTCCGTTCGTGGCTGATAGCGTTTATTATTTCTTACTTATTAGCTGCTGCGTCTCACAGCGGTTATCACCCTGACTATTACCGGCACGAGCACGAGGTCGATTATAAGCTCGACTATGAAGTTCACGCCTATAAGCCCCGCAATGACGTATGCAAAGGCATTGTCAAAGCCTGCCGCCTGTCCCCATGAGGAAATGAGGTCATAGAAGAATATGAGCACGCCTATCGAGAATACCCCCGTGTTACATACAGGAGCAACGACAGCCGACGCCGCAACGCCTACGGTCATATTCTTCTCTCCAAGCTTATTAGCCACTAGCCCCGCTAGATACCCCGCTAAAGCACCTTTAACCAGCACTATTATCACAGTCGCCACAGGATTCTCGGCAAACATTATCGCTCCGCCCGCATCTGCTCCCGATATGACCGATATAAGTACTATAATGGAAAATACAAGCCCTAACGCTCCTCCGGTCAGTGGTCCGAAAAGGATCGCTCCTATTATGATAGGCACTAGCGATAACGTAGGAGTGAAGGGACCTAAGCGGATACCGCTTCCTATCGTCTGTAAAACAATAACAAGTGCTACGAGTACCGCAGTGCCGACAAGCTGCTGCGTCTTTGAGAATTTTTTCATAATCTTTACCTCCGCTGACGTTCCCCATTTTGATAAGGGATACATTGCTTATTAAGTTACGAAGAGAATATAGCATTTTTGTATACATTTGTCTATGTTTTCATAAAAAATACACAATTACAAAGAAGTATGGTAATATAGTAAGCATGAAGAAAGTAATGATCGTTTCATCCAGCACACAGAAGATGCATGACCTCGTGAATGTCATGGAGTCCTACTACAAGGTACAGGGGATACTCATGACTAACACGAACCTGCTTAGCGACCTCACTATAGGCCGTCCTGACTGTATCGTGGTATACGCTGAGGCTGTCGCACGCACGAAGCTTTTCGGGGTTATAGACTTAAGGGAGAATCAGGACCTGCTCAGCGTCCCTATGCTTCTTATAGCGGACGGCAACGATGCCGATACCTTTAAGATGCACGTGAAGCCGGGGCCTGACGCTACTATCGACAGGGATGCATCTTATTCTGATATAAAGCTTGCTATTGACAAGCTCTGTGCGACATCAGAGAAGTCCTACAGCATACTTGTAGTAGACGATGATCCCGTGGCGTTGAAGCTCGTGAGATCGCATCTGGACGCTGCGTACAAGGTTAACTGCGTGAAGTCGGGCATGCTCGCCCTTAAGTTCCTTGAGAAGCAGAAGGTCGATATGATACTGCTCGACTGCTTCATGCCGGAGATGAACGGTCCGCAGACATTGCAGCTTATACGTAATATGCCCGGCTACAAACGCACTCCGGTCATCTTCCTAACCGGCAATTCGGAGCGCAATATGGTAATGAACGCTATAAACCTCCATCCTTCGGGATTTCTTGTGAAGCCGGTCAGAAAAGAAGAATTACTTGCAAAGATAGATGAAGTGCTTGAAACGTGATTCTATCTAGAGGTATAGATAGCTATGAAATGTGACAAAGAATATAATGGCTATCTCTTCGACCAGCTTGAATTAATTGACAGAATCGAAAAAGTTGCTAAACAATGCAATTCAATCGAAGTTTTAGACGCATTGGCTAAGGAGCGCAAATATATCGAACGTAAATTATATCAAAATCCTCCTTTAGCGAAAAATGAATAATAAAAATATAGAGGATGCCAGGATTTCCGGCATCCTCTTTTCATTTCTATATTATTTCGAGAATAAAGCTGTCGAAAGATATCTGTCGCCTGAGTCGGGAAGCAGTACTACTATGTTCTTGCCTGCATTCTCGGGACGGTTCGCAAGGGTCACAGCCGCCTTGAGCGCGGCTCCTGATGAAATACCTACGAGCATGCCCTCAGCTATGGCAAACTGCCTGCCCTGCTCGAATGCGTCATCATTCTCGACCGTGATGATCTCATCATATATCTTGGTATTAAGCACGCTGGGTACGAAGCCCGCGCCTATTCCCTGTATCTTGTGAGGGCCAGCCGTGCCCTTGGAAAGCACCGGAGACGTAGCAGGCTCCACGGCTATTATCTTCACATCAGGCTTCTTATCCTTAAGATACTCTCCCACTCCGGTAAGCGTACCGCCGGTGCCTACGCCGGCAACGAAGAAATCAATCTTGCCATCCGTCTGCTCCCATATCTCAGGACCGGTCGTAGCCTTATGTATGGCAGGATTAGCCTTATTATCAAACTGCGCCAGGATCACGGAGCCCTCGATTTCCTTATTCAATTCCTCCGCCTTGGCTATAGCTCCCTTCATGCCCTTTGCGCCCTCTGTAAGCACAAGCTCCGCTCCATATGCTTTTAGCAGATTGCGTCTTTCTACAGACATCGTATCGGGAAGCGTGAGTATGGCCTTATAGCCCTTCGCTGCCGCTACAGCCGCTATACCTATGCCTGTATTCCCTGATGTAGGCTCGATGATAGTAGCACCGGGCTTAAGCTTACCTGCCTTCTCCGCATCCTCAACCATAGCGAGTGCTATCCTGTCCTTCACCGACCCCGCCGGATTGAAATACTCCATCTTTGCAAGCAGATTAGCCTTATCCGCTCCCGCTGCTTTAGCATATCTGCTGATATTCACGATGGGGGTCTTACCGATAAGCTCCAGTGCGCTGTTCTTAATGTCTGACATTTTTCATTCCTCCTCTAAATTATTTCTTTAATATCCTATATGTTTACTATGAATTACTGATGAAAATACTATAATACAATGACTTTGATTTGTCAAATACTTTTTTCATATTGCAAATGCTGTGAAAACGCTATGAAAACACAGGTTGGATTTTATCTATATAATACAATATCAGATATTCACGTCTATAACCGTGGGACCATCGTCCGCAGGTGACTCAGATGCGGGTTCCTCTGTCTCAGGTTGTGGCGCAGGCATAATTGTCAGATCATCCTGCGTTGTATCGGAATCCGGATTCACTATGGCTTCATCAGTTTCCTGATCAGCAGGCGTCTCTTCCGTATCATCATCAGATGCTTGCTCCGTATCTGATTCCTCATGCGTAGGTGAATCAGCTCGTTCCCGCTTCGTAGTGTCGGCACTATTCTCTGAAACTTCTGAGCTTTCGTGCCTGACTGTATTTTCTGAAACTGCTTCACTATCAATCCTCACGCCGCATACTATAAATCTATAAGCATAATCATTCACGCAGGTAGAAAGCGCCAGTACGTGGTCGGAGTCGCTTATTTCAGCTTTAGTATTCACGTTGTTTCCCGGTAACAGATACTTCTCCGCAAAGGACTTCAATCCATCCTCATCCTTGTTTATTGCAGAGAAAACATCGCTGTCGGATGATATCTGCTTGAATGAAAACACCCTGTATCTGTAAACACCGTCCTCTGTTATTATCTGAAAATACTCATGATCCTTATAATAATTCTTGTCGCTTCTATAGTAGCGGAGCTTTCCGAACATCGTAAGGTCCCTCATATTGTGCCCGTAGAGCAGCGTATAGTGATCGGAGAAATCAGGCGTCCCATCCTTATCCATGAAGATCGAGCCGGAAGCCATATATTCTCCCTTGTAATTCCTCTTAAGGTATGTGTCATTATCTCCGGAGAATAAAACCGGATAGCTGATAAGCCCGTCCTCAAAATAGAGCCACCCTACGACTTCATCATTGATCTCCTTAAGCGCCGCAAGATCCACCTGTATGCTTTTTGGCTCTTCCTCTATATCATTTTCTGAAACCGTATCTTCTGAAACAGTCTCCTCCTCCGATACCGGTTCAGATGCTGCATTCATCTCAGAAGCCGCCTTTCTGGCATGCACACTGACAAACCTGTCGTTTGCCTCCCTGTACAATGCCCTGGTCCTCAGATATCCGATGGTACCGATAAAGAGCTCGGCAACAGCGAATATGGTAAGCGCGCCTCCAAGCACGATGAACACAAAAAGAATGAGGCGGTATATCCTCCGCCCCATACTTATGACGATCTTTTTCTTATCCTCTTCTTTATCCTTAAGCTTCATAGGATTACTTATGACTCAGTCTTTTTCTCTTCCTGCCATTCCTTAGTGTCCTGATACAGGATGAATGAGCACAGTGCAACAACCACGCCTACTACGATGAAGAATATCCACATCCTGGCATTGAAATCATCCCCAGTCTTCGGCGCCTTGCTCCCCGTGGCTCCATCGTCGCCCGACGCATCAGCCCCCGTTCCGGGTGCCAAAGTACTTGCACTTCGGATACTGGTGCTATTTGCCGCTGCATTCGGGTTGCTTGAGCTGGAGGACGTTTTGCTCTCATCTTTATAGACCGTAGCGAAATAACTAAATTTGCTGCTCTTGAAGCTTACTGTGGAAGCATTCGCCGAAGTCCAATCTCCGCGACTCTGCACCTCATCGTCATCATCGTCATGATACCCATAAACTCTGTAAATTCTGTTATATGCCGATGATGATGACGAGCTAAGCTTTTTATCGGAAGGAATTGTATGTGTAAAGGAAATATCTTTTCCGGTATCAGTTATAGCCGGTTTGCTTATCTTCTTTCCTCCAACCACGAGATAAGCCTTAAGGTCATATAGTGAAGCTATATCTCCTTTATCCTCAAATTTATCTATGATCTTATCATCCAGATCATCTTTATCCAACGCCTCAACATCGACCCATATGGAAAGTTTCTCATCGGCAATGATCGCTGCATTAATGTAATCCGAAAAATCATCCTGCTTATATAATTCCTCTATTATCTTTTTAACCACAGATTCCGAAAGCGTAGCCTTTACTGCCCCCAGATCGTCATCATCATAATCCCCGGTAAGCTTTCCTGCTTCGTAATTTTCGTATTCATCCACTTCCCCTGCAACAACAATCGCCACTTCAACGGTTTGATCAGCTTTAATCTCCACTTCTTTGCTCTCGTCTTCATCATTTGTTACAGTTTGAGCCTTTACAGTTCCTGTCCATGTTAGTGTTCGCCATGATGTATCATCAGGATCATAATCCTCCTTGGGTGCGCTATCCCATTTGACTTTAACAGCATCTGCCCACGTCTCTGTCTCACCAGATGAACTCTTTACATCAATACCAACCCTAGGGTAATCGCTTTTTAATTTAGTTTTAATTTCTTTCAGTGATGCTCCATTTTTAAAAGGAAGGGCATCCGGCGAAACAGTTTGAACAAATGTATATGTGACAGGAGCACTGTCAGCAGTAATAATTTTTAAACTACTTATTGAAAAATTCAAATTTTTCTCCCCATCAATTTCCTCGTATACCTCAGTGCTCATATTATCTGACTTAATTGTAATACTTCTCCCATCACTAAGTTCACATTTATTTACTGTAAAATTAAAGCTTTTTACGCTTCCATCATATTCAAAAGGTCCATTCATGGGAGACGCACCCTTATATTCATCCCATACTTTGCCAGAAGTACTGTTTTCTGAAATAACAACAGAGTAATTGCTTATCGTGAGGTCATTTCTTGTAGTTCCATCACTATAACAAATAGTGGGGGTAATATTCGCTGTCCATGAAATTTTCGATGAGTCAGCCTTATTATCTGAGTGTACTTCCACATCTCCATCTTCTTCAATGTTTTTTGACTCTGTCGTATTTTCTGCAGATTCACCTGCATACGCATTTGTTTTATCGATAGGAAAAGCATTGAAGCAACTGGTAATAATGATAATAAGTGTACCAAATACAACAATTCTTTCTCTATTGTATAGATTAAACATATAATACTATTCCTCCCTCATTCAGAAAGGTAAATGCAATAAAACAGCATAGGCAATCTAACCACACAAATTCATTATGACCCACGTCTACTAATTATGTCAACAATTTTCATGAAAAATTGTTCGCCTCTTCAACATTTTGTATGCCGGCATCCAATCGCCACAAGATATGTCAGAATGATATTAATTCGACATCGATGCATGTCATCATCAACAATATGTCTAATCCAAAACCTACACCTCCACCAGCTCGCCATACTTCT
>JAFTAP010000107.1 GCA_017455525.1 Lachnospiraceae bacterium | reverse complement strand
TAGTGAACCCAACGCTGGGCTTCGTTTTTGTATATGTGGTCATATTCATTTTCTACGGCACGGGCCTCGAAGTCACGCTTTGCCTGTGTTTTCATCTTCTGACGGCACTTATCGCTGCACATGGTATATTTCTGTGATTTGGCAAGGAATACCCTGCCACAGACCTTGCAGGTGCGGAAATAAAGACTCCAGTCTGCCAGCCTTGCGTGGTAATACATGATAACGGGAAGAAATGACCGGTATGCAGTCACACACTCTATCCCTGTCCTCGCCGGATACCATACATCCATCTTCATCTCATCGCCGGACTCTCTGATCGTAGCTGTGATAGAACGATCAAGCAGAGCTTCTGCTGAATTCTTTTGTAAAAGGCATGATTTTATACTCAAACGGTAATAAAAGCATCAAATGTCTTTTCTTCACAGTCTATCCCGTTATATGCAGCCTTACATTCCTGCTTTCTGCCTGTAGTATGATGCTATCCTGTCCCATGCATTGACCTGAATATTATAATAATAAAAGTCGTAATCATGGCTGTGAAAGCTTGCGGGGCCGAAGAGCTCTGTATTGTCGTTGAAATCAGTGCTTGTCGTGCAGATCACCGTGCCTCTCTCCGTGTCAACCGCAGCGTCCGCAAGGTTGGGAACCATCTCAAAGTTAAGCGTTCCTTTAACCTGCTCCCTGCTGCCGAGATTCTCCGAAGCCGAAGCCGTCTCTCCGTCACGCCTCCAGTTAACAGGATTTATTGATAAAGCGCCGTCTTCGACTAAAAGCGTGGTGCCGGCTTCCTTATTGGCGGGACCCTCCGCATTCCATGAAACTATGACGCCCGTATCATCAGACGAGCTTGCGAATTTCAGGTAAGGGTGCTCCGCAAGATATTCCTTATCGATCGAGAAACCTATAGGATAAGCCGCAACCATCCTGTCGAGATATTCCGGGTGAAGCTGCATATATTCGCCTAATATTATCTTCACCATGCATGACCCCTGTGAATGTCCCGAAAGCATGAAGGGCTTTCCCTGATTATAATGCTCGAAGTAATAATCAAGCGCAGCATAGATATCCGTCCGCTGCTCCTGCATCTGATATTCCTCGTATTCCTTGCCGGTGAGCCCTTCCGCCACGCTTAAATTCGTCTGGCGGTAATACGGCGCGTAAATATTGCATGAGCTCTCAAACACGGAGCCGGTCTTAGCGTAATTCGCCCTCGCTACAGCGCGTATCACAGGACTGTCGTCGATATCGGGATACTTCTCTCCGCCGAAAACGGTGGGGTATATGAAGAACATATCTACAGGCTTATCCCCGCCCTTTCCGATATACATCCAGTTGGAGCTGTCCGAATAATCCATAGGCTCGCCTACGAGCGGCCTTATCTGATACTCGCCCGTACTGCTCTCCGCATACGCTCCCGTAGCACTTCCCACTATAAGCCCCGCAGTCAGAGTCAATCCGCACATAGTGCGCAATAAATTCTTTAATCTCATAGAATACATTTCCCC
This sequence comes from Lachnospiraceae bacterium, assembly GCA_017455525.1. Taxonomy (GTDB): domain Bacteria; phylum Bacillota; class Clostridia; order Lachnospirales; family Lachnospiraceae; genus NK4A144. The sequence goes on along the minus strand of JAFTAP010000107.1, from coordinate 2,473 downwards.
CTTTTGAATCAGGCACATCCGCCCCCGACACTATCGTTTACACTTTAGCACGACACACAAGTGACAAGTCAAGCCGACATCTGCTGTTTTTTAGTCCATCTGCGGTAAAGGGTGGCTCCTATCGCAGCCAGCGCGGTTATTATTATAAGGACTATGATGAAATGACTGTAGCGCCCATCGCCCAAGGCATCGCCGCTAAGAGTTGAGAGCAGGATAGACGGAAGCCTTCCGACAGAGACCGTGAAGATCCAAAAAGCAAGGCTCAGATCCGTGAGCCCTACTCCGTAAGCTAAGACATCCTTCGGGCTTCCCGGAATAAGAAATAAAAGGAATATCACAAGTCTCGACTGCCCGTTGGTCTTTAAGAATTTAATCGAGCTGATTTTTTCTTTCGAGAAAAAAATCTCTATGAAAGCCATGCCGAAGCGTCTTACAAGCAGGAATACTATCGTGCTCCCTATCGTCATACCGATATCTGAAACAATCGCTCCAAGTATCGAGCCGAAGCAATAGCCGGCGGCAATCTCAAGCGGTCCTCCGGGGATCACGGCAGCCACTACCTGTACGGCAGAGACAAAGATAAAAAACGCTATGCCCCATAAGCCCATAGAATCTATATAAGCTCTGAGCTCATCAGGTTCATCGGCAAGCTTTAACATAGGCATGCAAAAGGTGATCGCAACGGCTGCGATAACGGCTATTACTACAATCAAAGCCCCGATCGCCGCAATCTTTTTTTTGGTCAATGCATCTATCTTCTTCATAGGGTTTATTTTCTGAATGTCTTTACCTGCTCGGATAACTCAGTCAGCTCTTCCTTGGAAAGCTCCGGCAGACGCTCCAAACGGTCTAAAAAGGCAGCTATGGTTTCTTTTCTTCGCTCATCTATAAGCTGCATATAAAAATTCGCGAATACGCCGGTGATTATGGCTATGACGATAAGAGAATACACCGTGACCGCTACTGAGCAAAGCTTCGCAATAAAGCCATGCACGATGATATCCCCGAAGCCCGTCGTGGAGATGACAGCATAGCAATACCACAGAGCGTCGCCATAGGACAAGATTTCAGGCTCCGTCACATATACGATAAGCGCGGCAACAAAAACGAATATAAGATAGGTGGCGAGAACCTCATGTGTGCGGGTCTGCTTTAATATGCGCCACAGCGTTTTCAGTCTTTTACCGAACGACACCTTCTGCATCATTATGAAAACCCTACATCAGAGGTGCGAACAGGCGAAGGATGAGCTGCTTCAGGCGAAGGAGCCTCGAACGCCCCGTGCGGTATTTCTCCGTCACCTCACGGCACTTCGTAAATGTCTCGTCAAACATGCACTTCATGTCCCTAACCGCCTGATAATCATACATGAAAGCACCGTTCTCGAAATGAAGATAGAGGCTTCTGAAATCAAGGTTTATCGTGCCGCACGTAGCGACCTCGTCATCCGATACACTCTGCTTCGCATGACAGAAGCCCGGCGTATATTCAAAGATACGGACGCCGTTTCTTGCAAGTCCTGCATAATAAGACCTCGTCACGCTGTATATCATCTTCTTATCAGGTATGCCGGGAGTGATTATACGCACGTCCACGCCGCTCTTTGCAGCCATTGCGAAGGCTGAATTCATCTCTTCCGTAATGATAAGATAAGGCGTGATGAACCATGCGTACTTTTTCGCGTTCCGAAGCACGTTCATGTAGACATTCTCGCCCACATGCTCATATATGTCTGCTCCTATAAAAAAACCAAAATCACTTCGGCTTCATCATCAGGCTGTCCGCCACCTTAGAGCTTCTGCCGAATTTCAGCGTCGAATATCCGATTATGCTGAATACGACTGCTCCAAGTAAGTTTACGAGAAGATCCTTCATGGTGTCAAGGATGCCTATGTCAAGATACCCGCCGTCAATGGTATAGGTCTCGCCCGACGCCGTATTTATTATAGTCTGCGTGATTCCCTTAACGTCTATGGGCGTGCCCATATTCGCAGGATCAAGCGTTACCGAGCCGAACTCCTGCACGATGAAGTCCTTCTGCATATCGAGGAAGAAGAACTGATCCATCGTGAACTCGAAGAACTCCCAGACTACGCCTACCGTCATGGAAAAGCAGAAAGCAACGAGCGTCAGATAAAACGGCGACAGATTCACATTCTTGCTGTCGCGGTTTAAGAGGTAAATAAGAGAGAACCCGACCGCCGCGCATAAGAAGCCGTTCATGGTATGAAGCATCGTGTCCCAGCCATGTATACGCACATAGAAATGGTCTATCTCACCCAGTATCTCCGCCGCGAATATGAACCCGAAGATAATGACCTGAAAGACAGGCGGTATCGTTATCTTGAAGGTATCCTCGACAAAGGACGGCAGCAGGAAAAGTATCAGAGAAAGCACGCAGAGCATGGCGCTCTGATAATTCCCCAGCAATATGCATCGTATCAGCGTCAATATAACCAATACCCTTAAGACC
>JAFTAP010000014.1 GCA_017455525.1 Lachnospiraceae bacterium | reverse complement strand
TAGTTGGCATTGTAGGAAAATCCAAAAGTTTAGATTTTCCCACAATGCTTATCTTTTGGTCTTTGGTTCGGAATAGTGTAGTGCTGGCGGTCTATCTATTGTTTTCGGTTGCTTGCTTCTTTACCGTACATGAGCATTCGCCGCAGGGTTGTCCCCACCGTAGCCTTCGAGCAGGTTTATCGCTCCCCATACTCCAAGCCCGGCTCCAACTATCGTCACGACTGTTTTAAGCCCGTCAACGGCTGTTGTCATGAATGCCATATCGTCTTCCGGGTTAGGATGCCCGAGCCTCCTCCTTATCCATCTCCTTATTCTCTTCATCAGGCATCTGATTTTCTTAATACCTCTCTTTATCGCTTCCTTGAGGTCAGACATCCGTTCCCTCTCCTTTCTTTGATTTCTGTTTTGTTGATAGTTATCCTTGTTTTTTCAATATTCAATTTTCAGATGGTACCGAGGTCTACTGCCTCAGAGACTATAGTGTTGGCTGTCAGCCGCAGCCTGCCTTTCACATAGCGTTCTATGTCGAAGGCGTTCCTTGCGTCATAATCGGAAAGGCGTTTATACATCGGGTGTGCGGTGATATCGTATTTATCTGAGAAGAAAGGTCTCACTCCCCTCACCTGCAGGATGCACTTGCCACCGTCCATGACGCTTATCTCGTCCTGGCTCATGAGCTCCTTCCCTGTCTTCTGATAGTTGACTCCCTTAGACTGGCTCGTTCCCCTCGTGTCTGATATGTTATAGAGGTCTATGGTCTCCTTGCCGAGTGTTTCTGCCATGTCCTTTAAGGTGGTCTTCTCCTTGCCTCCGAGGAATAACATCGTGTCGCAGTTTCCTTGTATCGTGTCCGAATCATCCTTGTATATGCTCTTAAGCTGGGACATCGACTGCAATATCACGGACGCTGATATTTCACGGCTCCTTATAGTCGCTATGAGCTTCTCGAATTTTGGTATCTTTCCTATGTTTGCGAATTCATCCAGTATGCAGCGGACATGAATGGGAAGCTTCCCCTTATATTTATTGTCCGCCCTCTCGCATAACAGATTGAAAAGCTGCGAGTACATGATGGCTGCCAGGAAGTTAAAGGTATCATCCGTGTCGGATATGATGATGAATAAAGCCGTAAGCCTGTCTCCTGTTAAATCAAGCTCCATCTCATCATACGCCGTAAGCTCCCGAAGCTCTGCTATGTCAAAAGGTGCAAGCCTCGCAGCACAGGATATAAGTATGGATTTCGAGGTCTTGCCGGCAGCTAATTTATATTTTAAATATTGCCTTACGGCGAAGTTCCTTTTGTCCTTCTTCTTCGCCTCATCAAAGAGAAGATCAACAGCATTCACAGCCTCTTCATCGTCCTCTTTTACTGTGCTGTGATCCAGCATGTCGATAAGGCTTGCGAACGTCCTCTCCTCCACAGGAACGTTGTAATAAAGGTAGCCTATGTAAGCCGTGAGCAGCAGTCTCTCGGCTTTTTCCCAGAAGGGATCTCCTGCCTTTCCGTCACCTTTCGTATTTTCCATGAGGACCGTGACGAGCTTCAGGATGTCCTTCTCGCTATGTATATAGGCTAATGGGTTGTAATGATGCGACTTGCTGAAGTCTATGGTATTGAATACCTTGATCTTGTATGGCTGGTACAGCTGCTTTCCGTCCTTGTCTTTCTTGGGCTTTCCCCTGCTGTCATACAACGGCGCTCCCCTTGCGAGCATCTTCCCCGTTTCAAGCACTAAAGTTCCTTTTGGATCAGTTATTGCCATGGAACTGTGCATTTGCATGATGGATGGCTTCACGTAGAATCTCGTCTTTCCGGAGCCTGACCCTCCGACCACAAGGACATTCTTGTTCCTGCCATACTTCGGCTTCGATGGCTTTGCGAACTTGCCGCATATCCCGCTTGGGAAGCTGCACATCAGCCTTTCAGTGGCTGTAAGGGGAATGTTGTTACGGAATACAGGATCTATGAACGGCCCTATGTCCTTTTCATCGCCCCACCGGGCTGAGCCGTATTCCTGTCCGTATTTATAGTTCTTCCTGTGCTTGTGCCTGTATGCTACCGCCCCGTAGAGTGCTGCCCCTGCAATTATGCCTGCTGTTATATCCGTGAAGCTCATACTCGGAATCCATGTCTTAAATACAAGCTCCGGATGTGACAGGACAACAATAAACTTGTCTAAAGGTTCTCCCCTCGCATGGTGGTAAAGCCATGAAAACCTGTCAGCAAGGTATCCGGTAAAGAAGTAGGGCATATATGGCAGAATCTTTCTTATGCTGTCCTTATTCACTCCCAGTCTTATCCGCTCTACCGTTCTTCCTTTTTTACCGCTCATAAGGACTTCTCCATACTGCGGTGCTTATCTTTCGCCTGTCTTGCTTTATTCAGAATGTCCGCTTTCTCCTGCATCTGCTGGAGTTTCTTTGTAAAAGGAACTTTTTCAGCTTTCCTCTGCTGTTTGCTGACATATTCGTTAAAGGCTTTTGCTATGACATCCTGATCCCTTGCCTTAAAGAAGCACTGATAGACCGGTGGCTTCTGCGTTTTGTCCTTATATATTGAAAAATCAACATTGTACTTTTTCGCTATCCTCTGGAATCCCCTTACCGCTTCCGGGCGTATCTCCATCATCGTAGCTCCCTGATCCCTCTGCATAAGCTCCTTGAGCTTCATCTTGCCATGCTGTGGCGGTGCGTTCTGCCTGTGCCGAAGATATGCCTGCATAGCCTTCATAAGCACGCCCTCACTGAACCTTGCAGCCTTGAATTTCAGCATCATTACCTCATGCGATACATGTTCGTTTATCATCTGCATTCTCCTTTACAAATAGCTGTATAGTGGTACTATATTATTGAGGCTTGACTTGCTGCTGGAATTAGCGGGAGCTCTGGCCTCTTTCATTATCTGCTTTACACCTATATGTCTCCTGTTGCTCCGTGATAAAATTCAATGAAATCATTCTCCGACAAAGGCTCTGATGGCATGAATCCCTGTATCAGATCGCATCCGTGGTCTCTGAGGAAATTCCACTGCCTTATATCCTCCACTCCCTCCGCCACTACCGTCATTCCGAGCATCTTTGCTATGTGAATAAGCCCTGCAACAACCACCTGCTCCTGCGGGTCTTCGCATTTATGCCGGATAAGCGACTGGTCGAGCTTTATGATGTCCACATGGTTGTCTATGAGGAAGCGGAAGTTTGACTGTCCGGTTCCGAAATCATCTATAGCCACCATGAACCCTTGCTGCCGTATCCTATATATGAGCCTCTGCAATTCTATCGGGTCATCTTCCTTTGCGCTCTCCGTTATCTCCACGCCAAGATACCTGTGCGGTATTCCCATAAGCTTCGCAGTCGTGGTAAGGTATGCCTCCGAGGGATCTGTTATCAAATGTCTTCTTGAAAGGTTCACCGATATGGGTATCAGCCTCATACCCTTATTCCTTAGCCTTCTCAGGAAACTGCATACCCTCGTGAATATGTACCAGTCGAAGTTCCTTATGGCTTCAGGGCTTTCCTGCTTCTCCAGCACAGGGATGAACTCCCCCGGCATTATCAGCTCATGGTACTCGTTCTCTATCCGGCATAGGGCTTCCGCTGATTTAAGCTCGCCGTCCTTCGGATCGAACTGAGGCTGGTAGAATACCCTCACCCTCTCTTTTTCAAGGGCTTCGTATACCATCTCAAGCGTCCTTATGTCCTTGTCAGTATTTATCATTTTTCATATATTTTCCTTTCGTTTCTTGAAATAATATGGGCGGGTGCGATAATGCCGCAGCCCGCCCTATGTGAATGAAAAAGGAGCCTTATTTTGTCTTTATTCAGACTTCCTCTATGCTTATGCTCCCGTCATCATTCCTTGTCACGTTTATTGTTTTTGTAAGAGTGCTGTTTTCGCATCTGAAGCCGTCGTCATTCTCGCTTATCCCCTCAACTGTCACATTTCCTGTGCTTTCGTCTGTAACCCGAAGCCCCTGTGTCAGAGTTAGAGTGTATTCCCCCGGCTTATATATGTAGATGCCATTATCGTAAGCATTGAAATATATGCTGTCTGAGCCGTCATTATCCTGTATCTTTTCACTCCTGCCATCAGAAAGTTTCAACCCATAGCTCAGATAGTCATATGCCTCGTCACCTACAAGAGTCACACCTGCCCTTACATCAAGAGCCTCTATGTACCTGTTGCCGTCTTTGAGCATGGAATACACGTAGCTCTCAAAGCCTGATGACATCCTGCCTATTATTTTGATCTTTGTAGGGCTTGATTCGCCGCAGAAGGTGAACATGGTTGACCCGACATTCACGTTCTCGTCCACGATCAATTCCGCGAGGTTCGGGCACCTATATATCATCTGCGACATATAAACTCCCCAAGACCGCCACGACTTGCCGGACAGGTCAAGAGACTTAAGGCTTGAGCACCCGTCGAACATATATGACATGACCTCAAGCGACGAAAGATCATCCGGCAGCTCGATTGATTCAAGGCTGCCGCAGCTGCCAAACATCGAATTCAAAGTTGTCGCAGACGAGAGGTCAAGATTCTCCGCATCCACGCTTCTCAGAGCATTGCATCCGAAAAACATCGCTGTTAATGACGTCACGCCTGATGTATCGAACCCATCAGAAAAGCTGACCTCCTCCAATGAAGTCATCTTCCGGAAGAACTTATCCATCTTGGTTGTAGAGCCTCTTACCTTCTGTCCGTCAACGGCATGGAATGATATGGATCTTATGACTTCATTGCCTGTAAACGGCGATACGGAACCGTCATAATATATGACCGTATTATATTTAGTGCCGTTAACAGTCGCTCTTCCATAAATGTCAAGATCAATCCCGTCTCCTGTATATGATTTAAGCAGGACATTCCCGCCGTTGATTGAATATTCCCAGCCATTAAGCCATGTGTCCGTGCTTCCTGCGTATGCGGGTATAGTGAAAATGATAGAGAGCAGGAATAAAAGTATACCTGCCTTCAGTTTCTGTCTCATAATTCCTCCTTCCTAAAGACAAAGCCCCGCCCAAAGAAAATAGAGATTGGAGAGGTTACAGACGGGCGGGGCTTTATGAATCACTTTATTTACTGTATTTCTTCTTTTTCTGTATCTTTAGTCCGCAGCTACCTCCAAAGTGCCGTCAGACTTAAGGTTTATCGTCTTATTGGCTATGAGGTTTCCGGTCTTGTTGTTATAGCCGTCCTCCGACTCCTGTGTGGCTATGAGCTTCACCTTCTTGGTGATGTCCCTTACCTTTATCGTTCCGAAGTCTATCGAGCCGTCAGCGGCGTTCTTCGAGGACTTCACGAGGTTGTCATCATTTATGGAGTTCTCGTAGAGCTTGAAGGTGAACTGGTTGGCTGCTAAGGTCTTGCCCGTGAGGGTTACTTTAGCCGTTACCTTGACCGTGCCGAGATAGCGGCTCTGGACCTCAAGGAGCGGCGCTACGGCATTTATGAAGTCCTCAGAGGCACCTTTAAGCGTTATCTGCGTGTCCGCAGTGACCTTAATGATATCGGTGTAATCCGTCACTCCTGTCGAATCGAAGCCTGAGAGGTCTAATGTCTTAAGCAGCGTGTCTCCTGCGAAGGCTCCGTTAAGGTTGCCCTCTACAGTTACCTTCTGACCGTCCACTGCCTTGAAGTCCACTTCCTGTATCTTATTGTTTCCTGAGAATGTCTCGTCGCAGATCTTCACCTTATAGGTAGTGCCGGAAATCGTGACCTTTCCAGGAACTTCTACCGCCGTGTCATCTCCGGTGTATTTCTTAAGGACTATATAATCATCCTTCTTCTCATACTCCCAGCCGGTCCGTATCCAAGAATCTGTCGGCTCATATGAATTCTCGAAAGTTCCCATGTCTATCACGGGAACCGTGTCATCCGCCAGTGCGGGCATTGCAGGTGCAGCAAAAGCCATAATCCCTGCTGCAAAGCCTATTGCTATGTTGATAATAATGTTTTTCCTCATTTTCTTTTTCCTCCGATTTTATGTTGTTATAAGTCTGCTTTTGGGGGTCTTCCACCCCCAAACCCCTGGAGACCTTGTAAGATGGCCAATCAAAAAGACGATTGTCCATCTTACAAGGCTAATAGAATGCCTACCCTCACTTAAATCCTTCCACCGTTACATGGCAGATGAGGTAGGTATTTCCAACTCTGGTATAAATTGTGCATTTGCCATTACCTTTGGGCGCTACATGACCGTCCTTGTTGCATACAGCCACCTTAGAATCCGTTGATGAATACACGGGAGTCCATCCGGAAGGTATATTCTTTATACGTATCTTCTTAGGCTTAGTGGATAGCTTCACGTCCTTCGATGCCATGTAAGGCAGCTTAGCCCTTATCCTGCCCGTTCGTTTATATTCACCGTATCTGACAGTTATCTTTGTCCTACCGGATCCGAAAACATTTATTATGTTCTCGCCTGTAGAAGACCTGTATATCTGTGCTATCTTCCTCTTGTTCGAGCCTACGGATGTCGGCTTTAGGTATTTAACGCCTGTAATGTACTCCTTCTCCTTAAGCCTCACGAAATCCACTACCTTAAGGTTCTTCACCTGCGGATCTTCGACTATGACCTCATAATCCCTCGTCTCGCCGTCAACGCTTGTAAGGGTTATCGTAGCTGTTCCCGCTTTCTTAGCCTTTATCACGGCTTTCCATTTCTTCTTAGTCACGCTGACGGTCTTGCTGTCCGTGGATGCCGCTGATTTAAGCTGGAATCCGGGCTTTAGCTTCCACTTGCTCCCAAGTATCACCACGGTCCTCGGTGTCGTGATCACATCCCCTGTTTCCGGCTGCTGGGCTATCCCCTTACTCGCTCCGGCATACTCTTTTGAGAAGGTTCCCATGAATATCTCCGGCAGTGTTGCCGCATATGCCCTTGATTCAAGATAGGCTGCACAGAATAAGGTGAAGAACACGAATATCAGAGCGAATAAGTACCACCCGATTCTTGCCCTGTCCTTCTTACCCCTATTCTCTTCATTGCCGTCATTCATCCGCTGTCATATCCTCCTTTCCTCTGTATTTTCTTCATCAATGCGACCACCTCCTTTGTCAGATGAAAATTTAAAAACAAAAGGCCGCAGCAATGATAAAGGCCACTACTGCGACCTATGCGCACAAACAAAATCACTTATGAACAAAATGACGGAGCATCCTTATGAATGTCCGTCATAATCAAATCTAAAATAAAATTATAATGATATTAAAATAGAGTCAATAATATGTCTTATGAATATTAAAGGAATATTAAAATCTTATCTAATAAATATCTTGGCTATAATATGATAATATTCCGTAAATCTCATATCACATCAAACAGCGTCATCTGCTGATAAGAATTCTCCTGTTTGACTTCATCATAAAAAACACGGAGATCCCCCTTATCTGATATCTCCCTAGCTCCCCTGTCAGTCATGCTCTTATTCCCCGTCATCTCCACAAGCCTCGACGAATAAGCCGCAAGCCTCCTTCCTTGCTGTGTCGCCGCCTTCACTGTGTGCATTGTGCCGCTTGATGCCTCCGCAGCGATCACAAGTACGCCCTTGCTCAAGGCACTCTGAAGCCTGTCACGCTCGACAAACGTGAACTTCTTCGGTTCCGCATCGGGGGCGTATTCGCTTATAACGCACCCGCCATTTGACAGTATCTCATTCAGAAGCCCCTCATTGGACTTCGGGTAAACCCTGTTAATGCCTCCGGGAAGCACGACGGCGCATTTGCCCCCATGCTCCAATGCTCCCCTTAACGCCTCCGTGTCACATCCCAGAGCAAGCCCGTTAATCGTGACAACATCAGATTCGGCGGCAATGCCACCCGCCTCCCTTGCGAGCCTCAAAGCGTCCTCAGAACAATGCCTGCTCCCTATTATCGCAACTCCCGTCATATAATTAAGCATGGAAATGTTGCCGCAGTAATAGAACCTCTCAGGCATGCCGCTAAGCCCCCTGAACTTCTCCGGATAATCCCTGTCTTCTTTTTTGCATACCGCTATGTCATATCCCATGCCTTAACGTATCCCCTTAGATAGCCTTCCCCAATGCGAACATCTCTACTTCCTTCGCACCGCTCCTTATAAGTATCTCCTTGCAGGCATAAAGTGAGTTTCCCGTGGTAGTGACATCATCCATAAGCAATACTATCTCATCCTCGACGCTCATATCCTCCAGCGTCCCTATGGACTCAAGATGCACTTCCTTTGACCGGTTCCCGCCCGTCGCAAGCTTCGATACGGACTTCTCCCTCGTGAGGAAATAAACCCTGTCACGCCTGCCGTTCTCCGCAAGCTTCTTCCCCAATTTCACGATGCCGGAGTCCTTATTGTCCGCATTGCTTGACGGCACGACGCAGATCGCGACATCCTCGCATATCTCCCTGTCAAGTATATCATAGAAATACTGTATCGCATTCTCCTTGCCGTCCTTAAGGTCCAGTATCCTTCCGCTGAAAACATCGAAGAGCGGGTTCTTTATCTTCCTCTCCCTGTCGAGCCAGTACTTATGGTAGTTACTGTATACTACTATCTCGCCCGTTCCGTTAAGGCTCTCCCTCTTGAATACCATCTCAATCGCCTCCTTTTTCTCGACCTTTATATTATATCGAAAATATGTTCGTCTTTCAACACCTTCCTGTATTCGGTCATCGTTATATTGCTCCCTTGCTTTTCAGTTCCTGAGTTATATGCGTATCCATCGTAAGGTAGGAATTATAGAGCATGACCTGCAGGTACTTCTTCATGTCCGTAACAGGGCTCCTTATCTGTTCAAACCTGTGCATGGCATACTCAAGATGCTCATACATAAGCTTAAGGAAGACATCCTTAACTATTCTGAAGGGCTTCTGCTCCTTACCTATGGTAAGGTAATGATCATCGGGATACCTGCTGCAAACCGTGTCGCACATCACACGGTACATATCCTCGTATATGTCCCTCCGGGTAAGCGACAGCGCCTCCATCTGCCCCGGATACCCTATATTCTTCCTGATGAGCCTTATATATGCCTCTGTCCTGTCCGCCGTATCACCAGTCCCGGTACAGTCCGTATCCCTGTTCGCAGACTTATCTATGCTTCCTTCAATGATGGAATGACGGATGGATGCTTCTCTTTCCTTGTTATTATCTTTATATTCATTATCTCTCGACTCGGTTTTTCCGAACCCGCCGATTCGGATTTTCCGACCCCACGGCATCTGAAATTCCGAACCGGAAGGCAGGTTATCAACAATACAATCCGTTTTTTCAGTATCGTGAGCGGATTCCTGATTCGGTTTTTCCGTATCGAGAAGTAAGTTATCAACATCCCGATCCGGTTTTTCAGTATCAAGGACGCAATTATCTACATTATGATATGTTTTTTCAGTATCCGGGGGACTGTTCTTCTCGTTGCAATGCGTTTTTTCAGTATCTGGAACAGACACCGGCATTTCCTGCTTTGATACTTCCGGATCAGTGCATGGCTCACCGACATGCTTCGCAAAATTCTTCACATAGATCATGTCAGCCTTACCTATGCCCATGTCTATCCTCTCTATGAGTCCGTACTTTTCCAGCGTCCTGTATGCGTCAAGAACCTTATCCTTGCCCCTGCGTATGTCAGAACGTGCTTCCTTCTGAGAATACCTGATGTAAACCCTGTTGAGGTCATCAAGCCAGCCGTTCTTCCTTGAAAGGCAGATACGGCGCAGCATATGGCTGTATAGCATTATCTCGTCACAGTCAAAGTCACAGTACAGCGGATCGGTGAAGAAAACGAGAGGAACCTGAAGGAACTGGAACTGTTCGCCTTCCGTGCCATAGAAATAATCAAGCCTTGCTTCTTTACTCATGACAACCTCCCCTTCCTGCTCCATTCGTCAAGAAGCCCGTATATGACCTCCTTCATTTCGTCATCCGTCATGCCGGAATGGAAGTACTGCATGAGCCTGTCCTCGGTCAGCGTTATCTTCCTCTCCTTCATGGAACTGAGCGAGAGCATCCTGAAAACCTTCGCCCTGCTGAACTCACCCTCGCTGCTGAGCTGTCGGATCACTTTAGCCTGATTGAGCGACGGATACAGACCATGGTCGTCTATTATGCTAAGTACCGCCCGCTGCTCTTCTTTACTCAGAAAAGACAGCTCCACTCCCGCATTGAACTTTATTGCGTTATCATCGACCATGATGAGAAGCTCCGGTATAAGCTCCGTGAGCCTTATGTACCGCCTTACCTGACTGCCGCTGTCACCCGCTTCAGCCCCTATTTCACTGGCTGTCTCCAACTTCCAGCCAACTTGGTTGGAAGTCAGATCCGAGCGTTTCCCCTGTCTTGATAGGGCATCCCGCTTCATCTTGTAAGCGAAGGCTTTCTCACTCGGTAGCAGGGTCTCCCTGTGCAGGTTAGCGTCTACCATAGCCAGAACCGCTTCGTCATCGTCAATTTCCCGGACTATCGCAGGTATCTCACTCAGACCCGCTACACTTGCCGCATGCGTTCTCCTGTGCCCTGAAACGATCTCAAAGCCGCCCTCTGCCCTTCCCCTGACTATTATGGGATCAAGGACGCCCTGTTGCTCCACGCTCTCCACGAGCCTCTCCATGTCCTCATCGTCCCTTACCTGAAAGGGATGATCCTTGAAGTCATGCAGCTCGTCCAAGTTTATGTATGTGACCTCGTTGCGTCTCATTCCGTCCTTATTCTCATTCTTCATTGTTCTATGTCCCTTTCATTCTTCAATAAGGCTGCCTCATAAGCTCTTCTATGTTCAGCCTATGCTTCCTTCTGTCTTTCCTTTTATCCCAGCCTCCATCGTGCCGGTATCCGAGCTGGGTCTTCTTAATAAGCGATAAGCATATCCTCACCTTATTCCCTTTGCATGGGCGGGGCTTTGACCTGCTCACCACTTCGTATTTCCTGTCCCTGTAATAATGGTCTGCCATAGCTTTCGCCTCGTATGCCGAAGCCTCTATCACAACCTTAACCTCTCTCTTCCTTGTTTCAGACATTTATAAAATCCTCCTGTGACCATGCCCATTGCATGAAAAAAGACATCCCCGGAATCTGGAAATGTCTTTCTGTAACCATGCTATGATTCAGTTATCAGTTCATGCACGGCATGTTATTCAGATGTAAAAAGCTTCATTTTAGTACCTCATTGGCGCAGCATCAAGGCTCCCAAATGACCGCCATTTTTTCGCCACCATCCGGCGATTTTCGCCAATTTCGAGGTCTTTTATAACAGTTTATAACACTCTACGTAATCCCCGCAGCCCTTGTAAACACTGGCTTCCCTCTATTTCACGGCATTTGACAAAAAATGCGCCTCATAATATCATAAACGCTTGCAAGTGCATAATTTTGTTCCTATACCGTCCCTCGAATATTTCCTGATCCCTATGCTCTAGTATCCTCCGGGTTATCTCTACTGCTGCGTTGCATGATACGAGATATATTTCCTGTTCCAGCTCCTTGAATGTTTTCCTGTTCTCAGCTACAATGTTTTCCATCAGGC
>JAFTAP010000106.1 GCA_017455525.1 Lachnospiraceae bacterium | reverse complement strand
ATAAATTTTCCTCCTTCTTTTACAGATCCGATATTCTTTATTTCTGACATTCTTATGCTTGCCAGATGGTTAAATTGTCTATGATTATAGCACCCCCCCATTTTTGTCAAGCCCCAATTTAAGCCCGTGTTTTCGGGCTTTCCGGACATACGTGGTTCTCGGGCTTGCTATTTCATGGCTTCTATGCGTACATTATTTTTTTAGGATTGGGATGGCGCTATCATGATGGAAACTATTCCGGTACTGCAAAAAAGCCGACACATTTCTGCATCGGCTTTTCAAATAAAAAATTCTCTAAGGTCATCTCTTAGGATGCGTCACTACAGGTTTCTACTTAATCCGGGATTAACAGTTATTTCCCATCATCTGTCTTGAATATTATCTCGTTTTCATGTACGAGCCCAAGCTTTTTCTTTGCCATCTCCTCGGCGTATTTCTTAGTCTTCGTATACTTCTCAAACTCGTCAAGCTCCTCTGTCCTTGCCTGCTCCGCCTCAAGCTGTGCCTGAAGCTCTGCCTCCCTCTCGGCAAGGGATTTATTCTTCTCTACCAGTGTCTTGCTGTCAACGCTTATGACCGTAAGCAGGAGCGCAACGATTATCGTGATAGCAAAAACAGAGGGTCTGCTCTGCCTGATCCTTCGATACATCGCTGCTTTTCGTCTTTTCTTTTTCTTATCCTGCCAATCCTGCATTCTGTCCTGTTTCTAACCTCAAATTAAACGCTGCCATCAATTTAGGTAATAGATGTTTACATAATATCACAACTGTTTTTATAAAGCAAATACTTGTAAAACCAAGCTGTTAGGTATAAAATTTTAATATGTATACTTTAGATAAGGACAATTTAAGAGAGATAGTCGAGGCCTGTGCCGGCGGGTCTGAATATGAGCTGCATATCACGTATGCGCTCAGGTTCATGGTTGATAATGTACATACGCCGTTAGAAATAGGTGATACTTATACTACTGACGGTAAAGATGGCATCTCTTCGGGACTTTATCAGAAGCTTACCGGTGATAAGTCATATTATCTCGGCTTCATAGATCTGCATGAAGGCCTGACCGCTATCGCAAAGGGCTTTGCGGGAGATGAATTTGAGAATGATACAGAGTTTATCCGTGATGCCACAGGCGAATTCATAAACCGTATAAACGGGGAATTCGTAATTGCTTCTTCAAAGTCAGACATAATGCTTGAGATGGAGCCACAGCTATTCCTTGAAGAGGACGAGGCTGCGTCTGTTATTAAGCCAGTCAGCATTTTCCATATTCCCGTGACATTCGGCGGCTCTGACGCAGAGATGTTATTCGTTAAGATATAGGTTCTAAAATTGTATCAGCAATTTTAGAACCGTATTTTTCTAGCTCCGTAGGAGCGTACCCGCTGAAAGCGGGTTTCGAGACGCTTTCCTTAAGCGTCTCGAAAGATATAATGCTCTCATAGAACCTACAAGATACAAGCTGCCGCAGATTATGAACGCTGCGGCATTATTTTTTTCTTCTTGTACGCGCTCATACGCCTCTCTCGCAGTATGACAAATGAAAGTAGTTACATTCGGCTCTTTCTCATGTATCACCTCTGCCAATTCGTATGCTGTCAACGACCTTGGATTAGGTACATCGCAGACTATGACATGATCGGCATGGGGAAGCAGATGCGACAGCATTTTCGCATATTCCTTATCCTTTAATATGCCCAGACACAGGGACACCTTTTTTTCTCCAAAGTATTTTGTGAGTGTGTCCGATAAAGCCTCTGCGCCGTCTTCATTATGCGCCCCGTCGGCTATTATCAGAGGATCATGTTTTAATATCTCGAATCTGCCCGGCCAGCTTGCCTTGCTTATTCCCTCATATATATCTTCATCCGATATACGCAGGAAATTTTTACGTATAAGCCCTATCGCCTGAATCGCAAGCGCGGCATTATTTATCTCATATAAGCCTGCCATCTTCGTGGTGTACGTTTTATCGGACATAAAAAAGGTCTGTCCTTCCGTAAGGGAAGCCGTGCCTTGAGAGGGCAGCTCAGCTACATAAAGCTCTGCCTGCTGCTCCCTGCACCTGTTTTCAAAAACATTAATGACATCTTTCTCTGCGGGGTACACTATGACTCTGCCCTGCGGCTTTATTATTGCCGCCTTTTCACCTGCTATCTGCGACAAGGTATCTCCGAGATACTGCATGTGATCATAGCTTATCTTCGTGATGACTGACAGCAGGGAACGGCTTATCACGTTCGTCGCGTCGAGCCTTCCGCCAAGCCCAACCTCCAGAATAACTGCATCCACGGCTTTGTCGTAGAAATAGCAGAAGGCCATGGCAAGGACTAATTCAAACTCTGACGGATTTCCTAAATTGCTCTCTGCCATATATTCGGCTGCTTCCCGAATCTTCGTTGCGTAATACGCAGTGTCCTCGTCTGATATCTCGTCCTCATTTATCCTTATCCGCTCCGAGAACCGGTAGAGCTCCGGCGAAGTATAAAAGCCCGTCCTGTAGCCTGCCTCTTCAAACACGGAGAGCATATAAGCCGCCGTGCTTCCTTTGCCGTTCGTGCCGGCGATATGGATTATTTTTAATTCGTCCTGCGGGTTGCCTAATATGGACATAAGTGTGCGGATATTATCAAGTCCCAGCTTCGAGCCAAACGCCGCCGTGTCATGTATGTATTTTATTGATTCTTCATAAGTCATATAAGGTGCCTGCACTTCTTTGTCATTTGGGGATATTGTCACCCCGCAAAGAGCCTATGTCAAATGCGGCTTTATGGCAGGGCTATAGATAAGCTTAACTACTACTGTCAGCAGGGCGGTATTTATCGGGAACATTATAAGGACTTTTATTATCCTCTCCATGAATATGACGACGAAGCTATTCCCATAAAGCATCATAAGCCATATCGGATTCAGTATCAGCGATATGATAACTGTGTCAAGAGCCTGTGTAGCAATTATTCTTCCTATGCCCTGATTCTTCCGAAGCATGAGACCGTATATCACGCCCTGTATGATCGCCGATACCGTGAAGCCCGGAAAAAAAGCTCCCGTGGGTCTTACGATGTAGCATAATATATCAGATAGTCCGCCTAATATCCCTCCGTAAAGCGGACCGAAAAGCATGCCCTCCGCCGCTACCGGCAGAAACTGAAGCCTGATCTCCGAAACCTGTGACAAGGGGATCTTAAAAAAACCGAATATAACCGACAGGGCAAGAAGCATTGCTGATATAGTGAGTCTTAGTATGGCTTTCCTCTGCAATTAAAACTCCTTTCATGTATCATCATATCTGCGGCTATCTTTTAGCCTCAACAGATAGTATCCCGGGATTTTATCAAAGCATCCCAATAATATCACTTATACGCTCTGTGCCGGTATCTGCCATATAAGCCTTTATACCTTCGATTATCCTAATGGTAATATCCGGCTCGGTGAAATTCATCATTCCTACGGCGACCATCGTGGCGCCTGCCATCATCATCTCTATAGCGTCCTCAGCGCTTGCGACTCCGCCCATGCCTATGACCGGAATATTGACGGCATGGCTCGCTTCATATACCATCCTTACTGCAACAGGATGTATCGCAGGACCTGACAGCCCGCCGGTCTTATTCGCAAGGACGAATTCTCTCTTGTAAATATCTATCTTCATAGCTGTAAGAGTGTTGATCAAGGATATCCCGTCAGCGCCGCCTGCTTCCGCAGCCTTTGCCATCTCCGCTATGCTTGTGACATTCGGGGTAAGCTTCATTATGACAGGCTTATCCTTTGCCTTTGCTTTACATCTTCCGGTTACCTCTGTGAGCATATCCGGATTGGTGCCGAACTGTATCGCTCCCTGCTTCACGTTAGGACAGGATACATTTATTTCAAGCATCGTCACTCTGTCATCATCCGCCAGTCTCTCTACGACTGCTTCGTATTCCTCCGTGCTGTGTCCGCATATATTGACTATGACAGGCACATCATACGCTTCAAGGAACTTTAAATCACGCTCGATAAAAACATCTATGCCCGGATTCTGCAGTCCTATGGCATTCATCATGCCCGAAGGCGTCTCCGTGACTCTTGGCGTAGGATTGCCCTCCCACGGCTTATCTGACACTCCCTTAGTCGTTATAGCCCCCAGCATATTCAGATCCACGAACCTTGAATATTCAATGCCTGAGCCGAAAGTTCCGGAGGCTACGGTTATAGGGTTTTTGAATGTATGTCCCGCAAACTGGACAGTCAGATCCGGATTCTGTTTTTTCTGATGTTCTTCCATGCGTCTATCCTATAAACAAATTTAAGCAGCTATATATCCACATCTATTGCGTTGAACACAGGTCCCTCCGTGCATACTCTTGCGTTATTCACATGACTGTGTAAATCCTTATTCACCGTCTTAGTGACACACCCAAGACACACGCCGACTCCGCACGCCATACGCTCTTCTAAGCTTATATATGCTTCCGCCTTGTTCTCCGCTGCATATTTCTTCACCGCCGATAACATAGGCATCGGTCCGCAGGCGCAGATAATATCAGCTTTTATTTCCTTGCTCTTTACAGCGTCTATCACATTTCCGTGAATACCTTCCGAACCATCGTCTGTCGCTATAATAGTCTTTATCCCAAGCTTTTCAAAATCCTCCGCCAGAAAATGATTTAAGCTCCTGTCCCTGTAGCCTAATATTGCCGTAATACTCTTGTACGCCCGATACTGACTGTCTTTTTCCGCCAGTTTTTTAGCAAGAAATAATAAGGACGGCGCTCCCAGTCCTCCACCAAGTAAAACTAAGCTTTTATCTCTGACTGTATCCTCACCCATCGGATATCCGTTGCCCAGAGGTCCTTCTATGAATAAAACATCGCCTGCATTACAGGCTGCGATTTCTTTGGTTCCTTTGCCGATAACCCTGAAGACAATATCCAGCTTTTCTTCATCCGCTGTAGCAATGCAGACCGGCCTGCCAAGAAGCTTCGCCCCGTCAGGCGGATAGACCATTACGAACTGCCCCGGCTTTGCTTCTTTGCATAAGTCAGTCTCAAATGACATTCTGTAAATGTCAGGGGCGAGCTGAGCTTTATTTATTATTGTTGCTTTTCTTTTGATCATTTCAGCATCCATATTTAATCCGGCTTTTTCAGCTCATTCCTTGTCATAAGCACAAATAATGGTTGAGGTTATCCTTCCCCAAACCGCCTGCTTTACAAATAATGCTCACATCGCCATGCGGTATATCTTCTCTATATCCTCAGCCGTAAGCGAACGTATGCGGGACAGCTTCACGGTGTCGTCCATGGTTGCGTGGAGAGCAAGGGTTCTTATTTCCTCATCTGATGGATTCTCTAAGCCAAGCTCCTTAAGTGATACAGGCATGCCTATCTCCCTAAAGAAGCTCTCCGTAGCGTCTATGCCAAGCACTGCCGCCTGCTCGTCATCTGCCGTGTCTATTCCCCAGACATTCCTTGCATACCTTGCGAAGCGTCCTATCGCATCCTTATACAGATACCTCGCCCATGACGCCCACACCGCTGATAGCGTAGCCCCATGCGTGTAGTCATACTTCGCCGATAACGCCATGCCGACCTTATGCACCGAGAAATCCTTACCCCTGCCAAGCTCTGTTAAATTGTTATGCGATACGGACGACGCCCACCAGATCTCAGCCATAGCGTCATAGTCGGACCTGTCCTTCAGCTGAAGCCTGCCGTTATCCCTAACCGTCCTTATCACGCCCTCGGCTATAGCATCAGTAAGGTCGCACTTTATATTGGGAATAAAGTATCTCTCCAGCGTGTGCATCATTATATCTACTATCCCATTCTTTAACTGCCAGTCAGGAAGGCTGTCCGCCAGAGTGGGATCCATTATGGCGAATACGCATCTATTGAAAGGGGTATTTATCCCAAGCTTCTTTCCTGCTCCTTCATTTGTCAGGACCGCTGAATCGCTCATCTCGGAACCCGCCGCAGGTATAGTGAGAATCGCGGCTACTTTTATGGATCTATCAAGCGGAACCTTCTTCGTCCATATATCCCACAGGCTGCTGTCCGGATTCGCCGCGCCGTGAGCTATGCCCTTTGCCGTATCAATGGCAGAACCGCCGCCCACAGCAAGGATCAGATCAGCCCCAAAATCTATGGCAAGCCTTACGCCCTCCTCGGCATGCGCAAGCGTAGGATTTGCCTTAACCCCGCCAAAAGCCTTATGCCCTATGCCTGCGCTATCAAGAGCCGCCTCTGCCTTACCGAGTAATCCCGATTCCCTCACCCTCTCCGAACCATATACGATAAATACCTTGGTCGCGCCAACCTTTGCCGCTTCCTCTCCGACCTGCGATACGGTATCCTTCCCGAATATAACCTCCGTAGGCGTGTGATAAGTAAAATTCTGCATGCTCCGCTCCTTTCCTGCCTTTTTAAATAGTTATCCTGTTTGCTATGACTTAGGATACCTTTTCTGAAAATGCCGTCTTGTAATCAGCTCTGTGCTCTGAATATAGCTTCATAACAGAGTATGATGCTAGGGTCAAAAGGTACAAATCCGATTGTGCTTGCACAAATAGGATTTGGAACTTGTGACCCGCCCGAACATGAGGAAGTAGCAATTTGCGTAGCAAATTAGCGGATTCCGAATGGACGGAGCATGGCGAAAGCAGCTTGCTGCGGTGCTAAACAGCCAGTGGCTGTTTGCTTAGCACCGACCGTAGCGAAGCGAAGACGCCATGCGTAAGCATCATAAACAACGCAAAGGGGCTTTTGACCCCAGCATCAGAGTATTACATTCCATTATAAACTATCTCGCCATCTGATATAGTATACCTCACTCTCCCACTAAGCGTCATCCCGATAAAGGGCGAATTATTTGATTTTGAATGTAAATCACCCGCCGTCACCGTCCATTTCTCGTCGGGATCAAAAAGAACTATATCTGCCGGCTTCCCAATTTCCAGACTCCCTGCATTTAAGCCATATAGCCTTGCAGGATTGACACTCATAAGCTCTATAAGCCTTGATAATGAAATAAATCCCGGCTTCACGAGATTAGTGATTCCCAATGCAAACGCCGTTTCCAAGCCTACCATCCCCGAAGGAGCCGATGTGAACCCCTGTGATTTCTCCTCTGCCGTATGCGGGGCATGATCTGTCGCTATAAGATCAAGCGTTCCGTCCGCTATGCCCTTTATTATTGCCTGCCTGTCCTCTTCGGTGCGCAGAGGCGGATTAACTTTTGCATAACTTCCATGCTCTATGACCGCATCCTCCGTAAGTGAGAAATGATGAGGCGTCGCCTCTGCATGAATAAGACCGTCCTTATCCTTTGCCTTATATTCTCTTATTATCTCCACGCTCTCCCTTGCGGATACATGCTGTATATCAACCTTAGCGCCTGTCTCCAACGCCATGCGAAGGTCTCTCTTCACCATTGTATATTCGGCTTTTCTATCGGCTCCCTTTAATCCCATAAAATCAGCCACTCTGCCTGCATTAACGCCTGCCTGCCATACAAAAGCCGGATCCTCCTCGTGGAAGCTAAGCACCATATCAAGTTCTGATACGTTCGTCATAGCCTGTCTTACAAGAGCCTCATCCATGATAGGCGAGCCGTCATCCGTAAAGCCCGCTGCACCTGCTCGCTTAAGCTGCGGCATATCCACAAGCTCGCATCCCTTACGCCCTGCCGTCACCGCCGCGGTCTGATATATATGTATCTTCTCCCGCTTCGCCCTGTCTAATATATCAGACAGAATTTCCATGCTATCAACAGCAGGCATGGTATTTGCCATGCAGACAACAGCTGTATATCCTCCGGCAGCAGCCGCAAGTGCTCCCGTGTGAAGCGTCTCTTTTGCTGTCTGTCCCGGATCCCTGAAATGCGTATGCACATCAACAAGCCCCGGTGCGGCTACAAGATCTGATGCTTCAATAACTTCGTCTGCTCTATCCTCTCTAAGAGCGCTTCCTATCCCGGAAATATGTCCGTCCTCTATGCGTATGTCTGCTGTTTTATCTATTTCTTTTGTAGGATCAATAATCCTTATATTTCTTATAAGCATAAATTTATTTATATCTGTATCTGACTATATGGAAAAGGGCATTTGGTTCATAACCAAATGCCCCTTCTTAAAAGCCTTAGGATAAATTACAGTACGTTCACCCACTCAGCCATGTTGTCCTTGTAGAATACATAAGGTGTGCCTGCAAGAACTGCTGTACCGCCATCGCTGTAGGTATATCCCTCGTAATCTGTTGCAGGATAATCACGGAATGCATCCATCTTGAAGCTGGATCCTGCAGATCCGTCAAATGTACCTGCCTTGATAGCCTGCTGTACGCCGCCTGCAACTGCTCCAAGATGGATAACATCCCAAAGCATCATGTAAGGGCATACATAGCTGAACGCATCATCAGATGAACTTGAGGGCATAAAGGACTGCATCTCACTGGGAAGTCCAAGCCCTGTAAGTACGATGTCACTATTAGCGCTCTTTAATACCTGACCTGCTGCAACAATACCGATCGTTGTAGGAGAAATGATTGCATCTACCTTACCCTCAGATACGAACGCCTGAGCCTGAGTCGTAGACTCTGTAAGGTCATCATTACCATATTTCTTATCAATCTCAGGGTCAACTTTTCCTGAGTAAATCGGATCCTTTAACTCCTCTTCCATAGCAGCGATCCAACCATTCTGAACAGGCGTGTCAATTCCGGCTGAAAGGACGCCGAGCTTAATAGGATCTCCGCTGTAGTTAGCAAGCTCTGTCGTAAGAGTATCCTTCATTTTCCCGTCTCCAGGATAATCTATGCCAAGCTTGATGAGAACAGCTGCCTGAACAAGATATGCACCTATATCATTTGTCTCTGCCTGATTAATATGAGTAATACGATAATCAGGACTTGCAGCAGAGTCAATAGAAATAATCGGTATGCCGGCATCCTGAGCCTTCTTAAACACCTGATCATATCCAGAATCGCCGTTTGTTGAAATCGTGATTGACGCAACTCCCTGAGTAATGAGCTCGTCAAGCATCTGAACCTGTGCTGCAACTGTTGTCTCAGCAGGGCTCTGATAGGTTGTCTTCTCACCTATGCTGTGCATATACTCTGAAAATCCTTCATACATAAGATCTCCGAAGCTGTTACCTGTAGACTTAAACATGAATACATGTACGCCAGCACCAGGGCCATCATCAATGACCTCACCTGAAGCTGTATCCGCAGGAGCTGCAGGAGTCTCTGCCGCAGGCTCTTCCTCAGCTGCAGGAGCTGCTTCCTCTGCTGCAGGAGCTGCTTCCTCTGCTGCTGAAGCAGCCGCCTCTGCACCGCTCTCTGCTGCTGACTCGGCCGCAGCAGCACCGGATGTAGCCGCATCCGTAGAACCACAGGCAACCATTGTTGCAACCATCAGTGTGCTAAGGCCGATGGCTACGAGTTTTTTTAAGAACATGTTTTTTCCTCCCTTTCTTAATTTAGTAATGTTTCACTATAATAACTCATTAATCGTCAAAAAGCAATATTATTTATGTATGAATGCCTTCTCCAGCATTCATAATTATAACATAGCAGGTCTTCTGATATATCATACGAATTCATTTTGCTTCCCTGGCTTTTGCTGAAATCAAGGATTTCTTCTTAGCATCGCTGCTGTCACGGAAATTTGAAATAAGTATAGCTATTATCAGAACTATACCGGTAACGATTTTTCTGTTATTGGCATCTATATTCATAAGTCCCAGCGTATAAGTAAGGAAAGCCATTATAAGAGTTGCGATTATAGGTCCGTATACCTTACCCTTGCCTCCGTTAGTCGATACTCCGCCAAGAACACAAGTCGCAATAGCATTCATCTCATAGCCCGTACCCATTGACGATGATACCGAACCTCCCATACGTCCCACGAAGAGTATGGACGCTATCCCTGACATAAGACCCATTACCATGAAAACAATAAGTTTGGTCTTCTTGACATCTATGCCGGAATACTGACCGCATGTAGCGTTATTTCCTATTATGTAAAGCTTGCGTCCAAAACGGCTCTTCTGTAGCAGGTATATAAATATGGCTCCCATAATAAGAAACAGAAGAAGTGAAACCGGGAAAAATCCCGCTATATTATTCCACGAAACGCTGACATAGAATGACGGAAAGTTCTTCAGGCTGTTCACATTCAGTATAATCTCAACTATCCCACGGAAAAGCATGGATGATGATATCGTAACTATAACCGCAGGCATCCCCACATACGCAACAAGAAACCCGTTTATCGCTCCGCAGCAGACTCCCCCTAACAATCCAAGAAGCACAGCTATTATACTGGGAACACCGTGATCCATCGCAAGACCCGTACACATGGAAGCAAAAATCATCACTGCCGCACATGAAACATCTATATCACCAAGCATAAGCACCAGTACCATCCCCAGAACCAGAGGACTTACATCCATACCCGACTGGATTATGGACTGAAGCGTAGACAGGCTGTACAGATCCGGACGAACTACGCTCAATATAATATTTATTATAACCAATATATAGACCAGTACCATCTCCCAGCTTTTAAGGAAATCCCCCAGCTTAAAGCCTTCATCAACAGTAAGGTCTCGAGTTTTAATATTATTATCAGCCATCAGATCAATTCACTCCTTTCTTTCAGGGCTCTCTTTTCTGCCTGCCTGATTGTAAAGAAGTTCAATCCGACAGCCCCGATTATTATTGCTCCCTGAATAGCATTCGACCAAACCGAAAGACCCGGAAGCAGACTAATGAACTGTGTTATAAAGGACATCAGTATAAACGCTATGACAACTCCATCCATGCGCCCGCGCCCGCCAGTTATACTTACTCCGCCAAGCACGCATATAGCGATAGCCGTCATCTCGTAGCTCTCTCCTATATTATATACATACGTCGCATAATTTGCGGTGTAGAGCATCCCGGCAAGCCCTGCTATCATTCCGCATAACGACATGGAACGGAAAATTACCGCTGAATCCTTGATACCAGCAACCGCTGAGGACTCTCGATTGGTACCTATGGCATATATACGCCGTCCATGAGTAGTCATGGAAAGGAAAAATCCGAAACCTACGAACAGGATTATCATTATCCATATAATAGCGGGAAGACCTAAAATCTTTTTAATCGCCCAATCCTGATACGTCGCTGCGATCTGATGAGGCATCCACCACTTTCCGCCGCTTATCAGAAAAGCCAGCCCACGGAATATATACATGGTGCCAAGAGTCGCTATCATCGGCACGATATGCAGATAACCGACCAAAAGACCATTCAGCATACCACATAAGAGCCCTACTAAAAGCGCCACGAGCACCCACACTATAGCCGGCCACTCCATATGCTCAGACATATACCTGGTCGTCACACCACCTACAAAAGCTAAGATAGCTCCAATCGAAATGTCTATTCCTCCGGTTATGATAACCAGCATTTCCGCAACGGCAAGCAAGCCGTAAACTGCGTTATTCTGAATCATGCCTATGAAAGTATTAGGCTTGAAAATCGAAGGCGTAACCACTACGGCTATTAACACGATTATAATAAATACAATGACCAGCCCAAAATTCCGGCTGCCGGTCAACTTCGAAATAATGCTTTTTTCATTCTTCATTTTATTGTCCTCCTGCTTTAACCTGAAGTGAAGCGTTCAAAATAGTCTCTTGTGTAGCCTCCTTCGGATCAAACTCCCCGGCAACCCGTCCGGTTCTAAGCACGACAATTCTATCAGCCACTCCAAACACCTCCGGCATCTCGGAGCTGACCATTATTATCGCATATCCGCTGGCTGCAAGCTCGTTCATTATCTCATAAATAGAATACTTAGCTCCTACATCAATTCCCTTTGTAGGCTCATCCAGTATCAGCACCTTAAGGTCACAGTTAAGGAGCTTGGCAAAGACTACCTTCTGCTGATTGCCTCCTGAGAGAGAAGAAGGGGGTGCACTGATATCCGAGGCTTTAAGCTGTATCTTCTGACAAAGCTCAATTGCCTTTTTTTCTTCTTCTTTTGTATCCAGTACCCCACCTTTGATAAATTTGCTCATATCAGCCGAGGTTACATTCTGATAGATAGGGAGTTCATTTATCAGTCCCTGTGTCTGCCTGTCCTCAGGCAGCAGACCTATGCCGAGCTTCAGCGCGTCGATGGGACTTTTGATATTAACTTCCTTACCTTCAAAGATTATCTTCCCACTGTCAGGAGGCATGATCCCATATATACTCTGACAGACCTCAGTACGTCCCGCACCGACAAGTCCTGTAAGAGCAAGTATCTCGCCCTTGCGTACATTGAACGAAATATTCTTAAAATATCCCTCTTTAGAAATATCGCTGACTTCCATGATGACGTCTCCGATTTTTGCCGTCTTTTCGGGATACATAGCTGTCAGCTCACGACCGACCATCGCATTAACGAGGTCGTTATTCGATATCTTGTCCACATCCCAGTTTCCTATGTATTGAGCGTCTCTGAAAACAGTGACCCTTGTGGCCAGGCGATACATGTCCTCGAATTTATGCGTGATAAATATGATAGAAACACCCTCGTCCCTGAGTCTTTCTGTTATCTGATAAAGCTGCTCGCACTCATTTCGGGAAAGGGATGCCGTAGGCTCGTCCATTATAAGGATACGAGCATTCCTAGAAAGCGCTTTGGCAATCTCAACGAGCTGCTGCTGCGCCACGGATAAGGTTGACATAGGCTTATTCACATCTATATCGGCACTCAGAGGCGTTATGAGTGCCTTAGCTTTTTGGGTCATCTCCGCCCATTTATATATGCCAAGCTTACTTTTAATTTCCTGACCCATGAATATATTTTCCGTAACCGAGAGGTCCGGAAAAGCTGTGACATGCTGATAGATCGCTGCTATTCCCTTCCTGGAGGACTCATCCGTGGATTTAAATGTAACCTCTTCCCCATCCAAAAGCATACGACCGCTATTAGGGCGATGCACTCCGGTAATAACCTTGATAAAGGTAGATTTACCGGCACCATTCTCCCCCATAAGGGCATGTATTTCACCTTTTTTCAGTTGGAAATGCACACCATTTAAGGCAGTAACGCCACCGAATGTCTTTACGACATCCTGCAATTCCAAGATATACTCGCTCATCCCTTGCTTTCCTTTCATTTATGATATTAGAATTGGTGGTCAGCAAACTCGTCTGTCAATGAAATTCGGCTGCACACCCTTAAACTATAACACAATGCCACAAAAAAATCTACGATAACCAATTTCGGAAAAGCAAAACTCCCCCGCAGGAGAATTTCCTAAGTAAATGCAACAAGGTATTGCAGTTAATCTGGTGGGATAACTGTTGCGGTTAAATTGGTGGATTAAGAGCGAAAAAAATAGGGCTACCACATCAGTGACAGCCCTGTCTTGACCCAGTTCTTAAAGATTAGCGGTATTTCTCAATAGCCGCTTTCGCCTCGTCCTCTGTGAGATGATGATCGACCATAAGATCTACTATGATCTTCTTCTCGGAGATATTATGCTTAAAGCATGTCTGGATGACCTGCTTTATAGCTGCCTCTGCCGCTGCTTTAGCTGCCCTTTTCTCTGCATATGCTTCTACTTCCCTACACATGGCTTCGCCCTCCTCTCTGTCGTTCTTCACCTCGTTGAAGCGCCTCGTGAAGTTCGGGAACTCCGGGTCGTCTACCTCGGTCTTTTCGAACAAGGCCATGAGCCTTGCTATTTTGCTCCCGTCATCACTCTGTGTGTTCACGAACACTTCGTGAAGCCCGTCCTCTAATGCCTTTCCTGTTTCCCTGATGACCATCTCTGCATGGTAGATGGTTCTTCCTTCTTTGAGGAAATCGTCCTCCGTGAGGTAGATCACGTACACTTCCTGCACATCCTTGAACTCATCCCCTGGCTCTGACTTGTAAATGGTTATCGCTGAGGCATTATACCTCGCTCTCCGTATGTGGTCACAGTCGTTCGCCCTCTGGACTTCAATATTGAACGAGCGGTCAGTCTCGTCTTCTATGTATGCGTCCACTCTTACAGACCGGTTAGCAATGAACTTTATGGACTTCTGTGGCACCAATGTTTCCGGCTTAATCCTAAGCCGCGGCATTTCCAGTACAGTCTGCAGGAACTCTTCGCATACTCCAGGATCGTTTATCAGCCTTTCAAAGAAGACATCGCTTATTCCCTTTAAGCCTGCTACAAGCTCTGCAACCTCCTCGTCAGTACGTCTCTCATAGTCTGACATACTTTTTACCTCCTTATCATTCTGTTTACTCCTGCTATATATAAACAGGCAACATCCGGAGGTTCTTGTCCTCTGGCTGCCACCTGATAAATAAATTTGGTGGCTTTTGCCATCGGATTTCTGCATTTCCTGAACAGGCACTTCCGCCATGATCATGAAACGCACTTCATTCTTATGCGGTTGTCCGCTTTCCCTTGTATCCCGTATGCTTGACTACGAATGCCATCGCATGCCTCATTCGGTATCTCCGCTATACATTCAACAGGTTTGTGTGCTCCTTTTTACTACTCTTCACCAGTCATCCTGGATTATGCATTCAGGGCATGCTCCTGCTACATTACAAACTGCTCCTACTGTTGCTCGAGCGATATGGGTTAATCTAAACATTATTTAGTTATATTATCGGGTATCCGGACCAAAAATGCAAGGTGTTTGATTTTATTGTATGTGTCAAGTACTCGTTGGTTCTTTTCCTTAATGATTTTTTATCTTGTATATCTCAAGCTTATTATTAAGTTATTATTGATAGGTCTTAGTTTTCAACATTAACCGTCTGTTTTTAGAGACACCTCTCCTTACGGCT
>JAFTAP010000105.1 GCA_017455525.1 Lachnospiraceae bacterium | reverse complement strand
TCGTTTTGGCGTTTACTGCGTCGGATTTTGGCCGCTGAAAGCGGCATATTTCCTTACAAAATCCGAGCGCATCCGCCGGAGGCTTTATAGTAAGCGAAATTACATATTTCGCTTACTATATATATCTTTACTCCTCGATATCCTTCGTATATTTTTTTCGCCAATCTTTATAATCACCGGACTTTACTCTATGATCCGTAGGTTTCTCTGTATCCTTTGGGATTGCCCATGACCTGCCGAATTTAGTGAGCCCCTCTATCTTACCCGTCGCACACATCGTCTGTACGGTTCTCTCATTGAGCCCCCACTTTTCAGCCATTTCCTGTACTGTTGCATATCCTTCCAGCATGATTTTCCTCTTTATTTTTGCGTATAAAATTACGTTATCCATTGTAATCGTATAACCGCTAATTATCAAGATAAAAAAAGACCTGCCGACACGATATCGACAGGTTATGGCAGGTTGCTGCATTGCCCGATATTTATTGATTTTACTGGGCTTCTGACGGATGTACCGCTGCGTATGTCCCTCCTCGGTCGTACTCTTGTCTTCCAATGAAAGCAAATACGACAAAAGCACCTCGCAAGCAAGCTTGCAGGTGCTTTCATCGTATCTGCTTTCGCAGTAATCCTTACCTCTTCGAAAACTGCGGCGCACGCCTGGCCGCCTTCAGGCCGTACTTCTTTCTCTCCTTCATACGAGGATCTCTCGTAAGGAAGCCCTCTTTCTTAAGAGTCGGACGATAATCACTGTCAACCTCAAGGAGCGCCCTTGAAATGCCGTGCCTTATGGCTCCTGCCTGTCCGGTGTAACCACCGCCATTCACATTCACGAGTACGTCATACTTATCAACCGTACCTGTCGCAACTAAAGGCTGACGTACTATGGTCTTCAAGGTCTCGGGTCCGAAGTAATCGTCTATGCCTCTCTTATTTATCGTTATCTCGCCCTTGCCGGGTATGAGATAGACGCGCGCGACGGACTTCTTCCTTCTGCCCGTGCCGTAAAATCTCTCTGATGCTTTCTTCTTCGTAGCCAATGTCAGATCCTCCTATCAGTCGAACTTAAGCTCTTCCGGCTTCTGAGCCGCATGCTTGTGATCAGGTCCTGCGTACACGAAAAGCTTCTTTGCCATCTGACGCCCAAGAGGTCCCTTAGGAAGCATGCCAATGATAGCGTGCTCCATAGCAAACTTGGGCTTCTTCTCCATCGTCTTCCTAAGCGTAGTCTGCTTCAGGCCGCCGACATAGCCGCTGTGTCTCTTGTAAATCTTCTGGTCGAGCTTCTTTCCCGTTACCTTGAACTTATCGGCATTCACGATTATGACATAATCGCCGGTATCAAGGAACGGAGTATATGTAGGCTTATTCTTTCCACGAAGGACTGCAGCTACGTTAGCGGCAAGCCTGCCGAGAGTCTGTCCCTCAGCATCCACTACGTACCATTTCCTCTCTATGGAAGAAGCGCTTGGCATATATGTATCCATCTTTCGATCCCTCCAAATCAATACTTTTTCATTATCCATGACGAGCTGGGGCAAAGCTCGTGCGAAATTAGATTATAAGACCGCACAAAGCCCTTTGTCAAGGCTTTTTCGTGATTATTCCTTCTTCTGAAAGCTCTACGTTAGCTGCGCTCCTTGAAAGCTCGTCCGCAAGTATCCTCTCAAAGTCGCCCTCACCCTCATGCAGCATGGACGTGAAGCAGCCCTTCTGTATACAAGGAATGAAACGAAGCTCGGTAAGTTCGCCCTCATTCACTGTCGCTTCTATCATACAGGAATCCAGCGTCTTGGAATTAAACCAGAAATTCCCCATGGAATAAACCACCGGCACGTCTCCCACAAACTCAAAGCCTTGCAGAACATGGGGATGCGCTCCTATGATAAGGTCAGCTCCGGCTTTAGCATACTTTTCCGCAAGCTCCCTCTGCGCTGCCTCGTATTCAAATACGTTCTCGCTTCCCCAGTGGACGAAGGCTATCGTGAAATCAGCGTTCTCATCCGCCTCCGATATTACTTGAATGTATTTCTCCGGATCAAGCGTCCGAAGCACTCCCGGTTCCGTCTCGGTCGCTTCCTTCGTATCAGGCGGCAGAGACCTCTCTATCTGCGTAGCGGCTGTAAATGCTATCGTCATGCCCCCGGCATCTATATACTGCGGCGTCATTGCCTCTGCTATGTCCCGTCCTGCGCCTACGTATCTTATATCCGCTCCCGAGAGCGTATCCATCGTATCAAGCAGGGCATCAGGTCCGTAGTCATAAGCGTGGTTATTCGCAAGTCCTACTATATCAACCCCTAAGTCATTCAGATACCTCACGGTCTCAGGCTCCGCCCTGAAAGTAAATTTCTTGCCCGCCGTAGGCGTGCCCCTGTCAGAATAAGGGAATTCATTATTTATCATCGTGATATCCGCATCACGCATTGCGGCAATAATATCCTCGTCAAGTGCTCCGTCGATCTCACCGCCTCTGGATGCGAGGGAGTTCATATTCGCATATCTCCTGTCAAAGTTCATATCGCCTGCAAATAATATAGTCACGGGCTCGTAAACTATCTCATCTGCCTCATCCTCGGACACGGTCTCAGGCGGAGTCTCAACCTCAACCATCGCAGGTTGTGACGGAGCCACTATCACAGGAGCATCTGATGCCTCTGCTTCCTGCTTATCCTGAATTTCCTCAGTATCCTCCGCCTGCTCATAGCCGGTCAGCTCCGATACAAACGGAATGTCTTCCATCCCGCATCCCATGAGCATCATGGAAATATATGCGATTATGAAAAAAGCCCCGCCTTTTGGGCAGGGCTTAATGCTTTTTCTCATCATGCAAACTTCTGATTATTCACCTTTATGCCGGGTCCCATAGTAGGAGCTATGGAAACGCTCTTAAGGAAGGTTCCCTTGAGTGCGGAAGGCCTTGCCTTGGTTATAGCAGACATAAGGGCATCAAAGTTCTCCTTAAGCTGCTCCTCAGTGAATGAAGCCTTTCCTACAGGCACATGGATGATGTTTGCCTTATCAAGCCTGTACTCAACCTTACCTGCTTTTATTTCCTTAACCGCATTCGCAACATCCATAGTGACCGTGCCGGCCTTCGGGTTAGGCATGAGTCCCTTGGGTCCCAAGACCTTACCGAGACGTCCCACAACGCCCATCATATCGGGAGTAGCTACCACGACATCGAAATCAAGCCAGCCGTCATTCTGTATCTTAGGGATAAGCTCCTCACCGCCTACATGATCGGCTCCTGCAGCCTGAGCCTCGTCAAGCTTGGCTCCCTTTGCGAATACAAGAACTCTCACGCTCCTGCCCGTTCCGTTCGGAAGCACGACTGCCCCTCTTACCTGCTGCTCCGCATGTCTCCCGTCACAGCCGGTCCTCATGTGAACCTCTATAGTCTCGTCAAACTTCGCAGTCGCAGTCTTCTTAACAAGAGCGATCGCCTCTGCGGGTTCATATAACTTCGTACGGTCGATAAGCTTAGAAGCCTCGACGTATTTCTTTCCATGCTTCATCTTAGCCCCTCCTTACTTCTCGACCTCGACACCCATAGATCTTGCGGTGCCGGCTATCATGCTCATCGCTGCCTCAAGAGATGCCGCATTGAGGTCGGGCATCTTAGTCTCTGCTATCTCCTTGCACTTCTCCTTAGAGAGCGTAGCGACCTTCTGCTTATTCGGAACGCCTGACGCCTTCTGGATGTTGCAAGCTTTCTTGATAAGGACTGCAGCGGGGGGCGTCTTCGTGATGAATGTGAAGCTCCTGTCCGCATACACGGTGATGACGACAGGAATAAGGACGTCGCCCTTGTCCGCTGTCTTTGCGTTGAACTGCTTCGTGAATTCAACGATGTTCACGCCATGCTGACCGAGTGCCGGTCCTACAGGCGGTGCCGGCGTAGCTTTACCGGCAGGAATCTGAAGCTTGATGTAGCCTTCTACCTTCTTTGCCATTTGTTTCCTCCTTTAGAAATGTGCGCTAAATACGCATTTGTGGTGTTTGCGGGCGAGTTTCCTCCCTCCCACGTATATGAATAAACTTTACTTGCATTAAGCCCTACGGATTGCTCCGCTTCGCTCCCGCAATCCTACATCCATTCGGAATCCGGGCTATCGCCCTACTTCCTCATGTATGTTAGCGTCTCTAGTGTCTGCATATTTATTCAAGCAAGCTTGAAAAATATGCCGCCACTGAGACTGGGCTTAATGCATCAGGTTTATTTCGTCAAATGATATATCAACCGGCGTTTCTCTTCCGAAGAGCTCTACCATAAGAGTGGCAGTACGCTTGTTCATATCCATCTTCGCAATAGGTCCCGTGGTCTCCCTCCAAGGTCCTGCGACTACTCTTACCATATCGCCCTCCTTGAAGTTCACGGTCATGTTCTCGACATGGATGCCAAGCGGCTTCATCTCTTCCTCGGACAGCGGTACCGGCTTGCTGCCCGGTCCCACGAAGCCCGTGACGCCTCTCGTATTCCTCACGACGTACCATGTATCGTCGTCCATTATCATATTCACAAGCACATAGCCCGGGAAAAGCTTCTTCTCGACCTCTTTCCTCTGACCATTATCCTTTATCTCGATCGCAGTCTGCGTAGGAACCCGCACCTCAATTATCTTATCTTGAAGATGCCTATTCTCTATGGCCATCTCTATGCTTGATTTGACCTTATTCTCATAACCCGAATACGTGTGGGCCACATACCAGCGAGGTTCACTATCTGCCATATCTGTCCCCCATTATCGTACCACGAAATTAATGCCATACTGCAGACCTCTGTCAAGCAACGCTATAAGCGCAGCCGTAACGACAGTGATAATGATCACAGCCACGGACTGCTTCGTAAGAGTCTCCTTGTCAGGCCACAGTATCTTCTGAAACTCAGCTTTCACGCCTTTCCAGAAAGATGTAGCTTTACTATCAGCACCTGTCTTCTTCACTTCTTCCATAGGAACTGCCCTCCACGGCTTGTTGCTTACTTCGTCTCCTTATGAAGCGTATGCTTCCTGCAGAACTTGCAGTATTTCTTTATCTCCATCCTGTCAGGATGCGTCTTCTTGTCCTTAGTCGTGTCGTAATTACGGTTCTTGCACTCCGTGCAGGCAAGCGTGATTCTCGTGCGCATGGCAAACTCCTTTTATAATAAATGATCTACGCTAGTATAAACTACGGATTGCTCCCGTGCCTGCGGCACTCCCGCAATCCTACAGAAATTCGCAATCCGGCCTTTCGGCCTGCTTGCTCATTTCTGTTACATCGTCCGAATCATATGCACCTGTCCATGCAAGCATGGCCATGTGCATATGATCCGTCCGACAGTTTATACACTAAAAAAAGGACTTGCGTCCTCAAGCCTTAAGACTATAACATGTCTGATAAAGCTTGTCAACAGCTTAAAAATTTATCCTTTCCTCTTCGATCACCAGAGGACGATGTATGACTCTTCTGTTTATATTCATAACATATTCGCCGAGCAGACCTATAAAGAAAAGCTGCATTGATCCCAGTACCGTTACGATTATAAGCACAGGCAGCATGCCGGCGGGAAAATCATCCCACATTATGAACTTCAGGATAACATAAAAAACCGCAACTATCAGACTTAGCACAGATAATATAAATCCCAGTATAGTTGCTACACGCAGACCGACCTTAGTATAGGTGGTAAAAGACAGCATCGCGGCATCATAGAGCGTGAAGAAATTGTTATGCGTCTTCCCTGCCGCCCTCTTTGCCTGCTCATACGGTATATCCTTGCGCTTATAACCAAGCTCTGCGACTATACCTCTTATGAAGGGCTCCGGATCGTCCAGGGACTTCAGCACCTCTATAAAGCTTTTATCATATAATCCAAACCCGGTAAAATGCTCTATCTGCTCCACGTCAGACATTTTTCGAATCAGCTTATAGTAGCATGTACGCAGGAACCGTATGAATTTATTCTCCCGGCTTGTCGCTTTGATCCCGCATACTATTTTGTACCCCTGCTCCCATGCTTGCACGAATTCAGGTATAACCTCAACCGGATCCTGGAAATCACAGCAAAGCGTAACCGTACAATCCCCCGTAGTCTGGCACATCGCATGATACGGCGAGTTGAACTGCCCGAAATTCTTCGCGTTAAGGATAGCCTTTATTTTTTTATTCCCCGCGCATATCTGCCGAAGCAGATCCCTCGTCCCATCCGTAGAGCAGTTATCTATGAAAATAAGTTCATAATCATATCCCTTAAGCTCGCTCCTCATAAGCCCTACGATGGCTTCGCTCATAGGAACCACGTTCTCTCTCTCATTATAGCAGGGAATCATAAAGCTTATCGTCTTCTTGCTATCGTCCATTTACTTCCCACCCATCTATCGTCCGTTCCTTGGAATCAAAATTAACGCCTATTAGATAGAGTTTTCGGCTGTCCGCCGCGTAAGGCTTCGCGTAGCCCTTCTCCTCGATCTGGCTTAACGTCTCCTCTGCCGTGCCGTCACGCTTGAACTCGAAAATATAGACATTATCCTCCGTCTCTGCTATGCAGTCAGCCCTTCCCCTTGCACTATGAACCTCAGTGCTGACATACCTCCCCAGTAGCATGAACACTATGTATATGACATTCTGAAAGTTCTGCTCCACCGGCTTCTCGTCCGTAGTGTACGGGAGCCTTGCGAACAGTGCCGTGAACCTGTCCCTTATCCCGTCCGTGTCCCCGCTCCTTATGTCCCGCACGAAGCTCCTTATGTCTAATGCCCCAGGCTCGTCCTCACTGTGAAGGTAGGACGGCGCGAGGCTCTTAAGGAACCCGTACTTGACCTCGTCGTTAGGGTACCCCAGCCCGTAGCTCATGAACTCCCTGTCATAGCTCTTTATCGTGAGATATCCCGTCTGATAGAAGAGCGGTATGGGGTCCGGATTGTCAGCACGGTAATCAGAAAGTGCGCTCCCGTCAGCGTATAGCTCCCCTCCCGTGAACTTCTTCGCATCAAAGCCTATCTGCTCCAGCTTCCTCAAAAGGAACGTGGGTGTCCCCGTGGAGAACCAGTATGACCCGAACTCCCTGTTCGCCAGGGCGTTCACCAGACTGAAAGGATTGTACATGCCATCCGAGTCAGGATGAAAATGATATCCGTCGTACTGCCTTCTCAGCCCGTCAAGGCACTCCTCCACGGTCATCCCGTTACCCTGCGCCATCCTCTCTATCTCCGGCATGAAGCAGGACTTCATCTCCTTCTCCGTGACACCGCAGATGCCGGCGTATTCCTTATTAAGCGATATGTCCTGCAGCTGGTTGAGGTCGCTGAAGATGCTGACCTTGCTGAACTTCGTCACGCCGGTAAGGAACACGAACTTCAGGTAGTGGTCGTAGCTCTTCAAGGTGCTGAAGAACCCCTTGAACACGGCCTTATTATGCTCCTCAAGGCTGTCATGCGTAATGGTCTCAAGCAGCGGCTTGTCGTACTCATCGACAAGCACCACCGCATTGCGCCCCGTCTGCTCCACGGCCTTAACTATCAGATGCTGGAAGCGCGATGCAAGCGAGTTATCCTCCGTATCCCTGCCATAAATCAGCTCCCACTGCCTTAGATGATCCTCTAAAACATCCTCCAGTGCGGACTCCCTTGTGAAATTATCCTTATTGAAATCAAAATAGAAAACCGGATACGGCTGCCATGACTCAGGATCATCCGATTCAAGGCTCTCGATCTCAAGCCCCTCGAACAGCTCCCGCTTCCCTTCAAAATAAGCCCTTATCGTGGACAGCAAAAGACTCTTGCCGAATCGTCTCGGCCGGCTCAGGAAATACGGGGCACCGCTATGCACAAGGTCATATATGTACGATGTCTTATCCACATATAAAAACCCCTCTTTCCTTAGCTTTTCAAAATCCTGTATCCCTATCGGAAGCTTTCTGTTATTCATGAGGTCATTGTATCATATCAGTTTATTGATGACAAAATATTGTTCCTTACGGTATGTGTCAAGTACTCGTTGGTTCTTTTCCTTAATGATTTTTTATCTTGTATATCTCAAGCTTATTATTAAGTTATTATTGATAGGTCTTAGTTTTCAACATTAACCGTCTGTTTTTAGAGACACCTCTCCTTACGGCT
>JAFTAP010000104.1 GCA_017455525.1 Lachnospiraceae bacterium | reverse complement strand
CGCCATGCTCCGTCCATTCGGAATCCGCTAATTTGCTACGCAAATTGCTACTTCCTCATGTTCGGGCGGGTCACAAGTTCCAAATCCTATTTGTGCAAGCACAATCGGATTTGTACCTTTTGACCCTAGCATCATTTTATTGCCGAATTTTTCAGCCGTCAGTTATCTTAAGTCAATAACTCTGGCATTATACTCTGCCGCCTTATCCGCAATATCCTGCTCCGTAGGCATGCTGCCTGTCTCTTCATCAGGGCGGATAAGCCTCGTGACCCCGGGAACCGCCGCATAGGGTATCACCTTAGCCCTTAACTGATCCGTAGTGTAGTCAACGACCAGTATGCTCTCGCCGTATGACGGAAGCTCTCCCGCTGCCTGCATGAATTCATCCTCTATAGCCTCTATCTCCGCTACCGTACCGCCGTATTCCCTCGCATAGCCCGATGGAATAAGCGTCTTCGCGACATACGGATAATTGATAGTCACAGCCAGCACAAGGGTGAATACCGGCGCTATCCATCTATAACCGAGCTTCACTGTGAAAAGCAGAAACAGCGCCATATAAAGCATCGCTCCGAAATATGTCGATATATACCTGTCATAGCTTGAAAGCGACAGCGCTTCCCATTCCTCGAAAACGAATAAATAAATATATATCATTACGAGCAGATAGCCTGTCATGCCAAGTATGACGACAGCAAAGGTCAGCCACTCCCTAAACGCTCTCTGCCCCGAAAGCGGTCTCTCATCAGCACTTGCCTTCGCTGATATATCGTCCGTTTTCACAGAGCACTTAATGTATATTATAAAGGCAGCAATGAATACTACAAGTATTATAACACTTGTAAGCCCTACTGTGCCGTCATTTAATCCATAAGTGAAAAGCTTTGCAGTAAACTCCTTTATAGTAGAGCCCGCATAATAAGGAAATCCCCCATGACCGCCCGATAAGTTCCTGTCCAGATTATCGGACAGATACGTGGTATTCCCTTTTATCTTACAAAATGTCTTCCATGAAAGCCAGAAGCCTCCCGTAACGGCTGACAGCATAACAAACCGAAGCCATGAGGAAAGTATCTTTATTTCTATATTCCTCACGAAATAAACTCCTATGCACACCATAGAGAAAATAAGGCTCGTTGTCTTCATCATGCCAAGGACAGTGACAGCAAGCACTATGCGGATATAATCAAAGCTTTCATCCATCTGCTTCGCAGCTTGTAAGTCCTGCGCTTTATCCTTATCCTGAACAGGGTTTATTCTCCCGAAAGCACCACGGCCTATAGCCCTGCCTTCCATTATATAAACCAGCGCGCTCCCAAAAATCGTTGTCGCAAGTATATCCGTGCCAAGACAGTGAAGGAATTGAAAGGACACAAGGAACGGAAGCATCACCCCGCAAGCTGCCCTGCAAACGTATCTTGTGACATCATCCTCCTCCCTATGGTGAAACATCTCCGCAAGGGATACAAGCATCAGCGACCACAAGACATAAAACATCGTGCTTTCCTTGAAGCCTCCTGTAAGCTTGAACACGAAGAAATCCATGATATACACAAGCGGAAAATAATCCCTGTAAAACGTGCTCGCCATATTTCCTGTAGGAAGACCGTTCACATAGTACATATCTTTCGGAGTTATTGCCCACGAATGGAAATCGTCAAAGTTCGTGACCCTCATATGAAGACTTAAAAACCATGCAATAATCAATAACACAAGGAAAATCAGATTGCCTGCATCCTTAAAAGGCTCTTTTATTTCCGCCTTCTTAAAAAGGACTAGATACGCCGTGCCTGCAAGCCCCGCAAGTTCATACAGCACGAATAAACTATCGATATGGCTCACATGCCCCGTGATACCGAGAAGATAAGCAATCAGCATGAAAAGGTATGTCCCTATAGGGATTGCCTCGATCAGCTTCCTTTTGTAATTCAAAGAAAAAAACAGAGAAATCATCTACAGCCTGCTCTTTGCTTCAAAGCCCAAACCAAAAGACTTAACCATTCGCATCATATAGGCGACACTATGCCCAGCAAAATAATCAAGGCAAGATAGCATGCAAGTATCACATACGCCCGCTTATCCCACGCTTTATATGAAAGCGGCTTCATCTTAGTCCTGCCCTCTCCGCCATGATAGCATCTGGCCTCCATAGCAAGAGCAAGGTCATTAGCCCGTCTGAAAGCCGATACAAAGAGCGGCACGAGAAGAGGGACCATAGCCCTCGCCCTTTTTATCAGTCCTCCGCTCTCAAAGTCCGCCCCCCTTGCCTGCTGCGCTTTCATTATCTTATCCGTCTCTTCGAGAAGTATGGGGATGAATCTCAATGCTATCGACATCATCATAGCTATCTCATGCACGGGAAGCTTGAATACTCGCATGAAGCCCAAGCCTCTTTCCAGACCGTCGGTCAGATCGTTCGGCGTGGTAGTCAGCGTCATAAGCGTGGACCCGAGTATCAGATACGCAAGCCTTATCACCGTGTAAACCGCATTCTTCAAGCCTTCCTTCGT
Source organism: Lachnospiraceae bacterium (assembly GCA_017455525.1). Lineage (GTDB taxonomy): Bacteria > Bacillota > Clostridia > Lachnospirales > Lachnospiraceae > NK4A144. Next base: position 34,844 of record JAFTAP010000104.1, on the reverse strand, counting down.
AATCGTGAATACCCAGAAATGAATCAGCGTCTCTCCCGGCGTAAGGAAAAGATTGAATATGACCGTGATCAGCATGATGAAGACGATAGCCTTCATTCCTCTCACCATATAGGAGAAAGGCACTTTTGACAGCCTTATCATGCAGACAAGGAATACCGTCGCGACCGCATAGCACGCTATCTTCTGTGAGATGAATAAGGAAATGATGAATACAAGCGTTCCCACAAGCTTCACCCTGGGATCGAGCCTGTGAAGCCTTGATTCCGCCTGATAATATTGTCCGAGCGTCATCTCCCTAAGCATTCCACACCGCCCCTATGACGGAATTAACCGCCTCCGGTATAGTAGTCGCCGTGACATCCACCTCAAAGCCCCTCTTGTAAAGCTCATTCATTATATAAGTGACTCTGGGCGCCGCAAGTCCTATATTCTCAAGCTCCTCTATATGCGAGAATATCTCCTTCGGGGTTCCGTCCATATATACCCTGCCCTTTTCCAAGACTATGATATGGCTCGCATAGTTTGCCACATCCTCCATGGAATGAGAGACGAGCACGACAGTGATGCCCTGATCGTCATGCAGCTCCTTCACCAGATCAAGTATCTCGTCCCTGCCCTCAGGGTCAAGTCCCGCCGTAGGCTCGTCAAGCACAAGCACCTCTGGCTTCATAGCCAGCACTCCCGCTATAGCCACCCGTCTTTTCTGCCCGCCTGAAAGCTCAAAGGGCGACACGTAGAAAAGGTCATCCGGAAGCTTCACGGCCTTTAATGCGCTATATGCCGCAAGCTCCGTGTCCTTGTCGGACATTCCCATATTCTTAGGTCCGAAGCAGACATCCTTGAATACATCCTCTTCAAATAACTGATGCTCCGGGTATTGGAACACAAGCCCGACCTTACCCCTTAAAGCCCTCATGTCATAGTCCTTATCGTATATGTCCTCTCCGTTGTAATAAATATGACCTGACGTAGCCTTAAGCAGTCCGTCAAGATGCTGCACGAGCGTTGACTTCCCTGAGCCGGTATGACCGATAAGCCCGATGAAATCCCCCGTTCGTATCTCAAAGGACACGTCGTCAAGCGCCTTTATCTCATCGCTCGTGCCCTTGCTGTATATGTAGTTTATATGGTCGAGAATTATAGACTTGACATTATCGCCAATTCCCGAGCCACGCACTTGCTGCGTGGCTTCGGAGCTATATCCTTGGTCATTCAGCTCACCGCCCATTGACGCAGTCAATTCTGCATGGCGGTGAGCGTTGCTTTCAGCGGGCAGGGCTCTGGCCGCTGGAAAGCAACGACATAGTTCAGTTACAAGTTCCTTTTCCGTTAATATTCCGTCGGGAAGCTGCGTAAGTCCTCTCTTCTTAAGCTCATAAGCAAGCCTCGTAGCCTGCGGTACGTTAAGACGCAGACCTTCCAGCTCCTCTACCCTTGAAAATATCTCCCTCGGAGTACCTGTCAGCTTTATCTCGCCGTCCTGCATGACGAAAACCCTGTTTGCATAGACGACCTCCTCCATATAATGCGTGATAAGGATTATCGTAACCTTCTCGACGTCATTAAGAGCCCTCGCCGCCCTTATCACATCCTTCCGTCCCGCAGGATCGAGCATAGCCGTAGGCTCGTCCATTATGATGCATTCGGGGTGCATTGCTACTACCCCCGCTATGGCGACCCTCTGCTTCTGTCCGCCGGATAGCCTCATAGGCGAGTGCTTCCGGTACTCCCACATGCCAAGAATCTTCAAGGACTCCTCTACTCTCGCCCAGATATCCTCCGTAGGGATGCCCATATTCTCCGGTCCGAAGCCTACGTCTTCCTCGACTACGGAGCCTATTATCTGATTATCGGGATTCTGGAATATCATGCCCGCCTTCTGGCGGATATCGAGAGTATTAGCCTCATCTGAGGTATCCTTGCCATCAACAAGTACATACCCCTCCGTTGGATAGAGGATAGCGTTAATATGCTTCGCAAGAGTGGACTTCCCCGACCCGTTCCCGCCAAGGATGGCGATAAACTCCCCCTTCTCCACGGAAAGCTCCACATCATTCAAAGCCCTGTTGATGGAAGCGACATTCCCCTCATCATCACGGCGTATATAATCAAAGCTCAGATCATGTGTCTCTACGATAGCCATAGTGCGTTAAATATACTATAAAATAGCGTTCCTAGCAAATATGAAAAGCCCGAACGGACTGTACCATTCGGGCTTCGCATCTGATTATTCTGTGCTTTATACTAGCTCAAGCAATACTTCCATCGCTGCGTCGCCGCGACGGGGGCCTATCTTTACTATCCTTGTGTAGCCGCCCTTGCGGTCTGCGTACTTGGGAGCAATCTCATCGAAAAGTTTCGCCGCGAGGTCTACCTTCTTAGTGTTCCTCTTTCTCTGCGCGCCTTCCTTCGGAACGTAAGTCACGGGATAGAGGACCTTCATTATCTGGCGACGGGCATGAAGCCTTGAGGGAAGATCCTTCTTGATCTCCTTCTCGACCTCGTCATATACCGTTACCTTCTTGCCGTCCTTCTCTTCCTTGATGCGCTTGCCGTCCTTGTCCTTGCGGGGAACCTTCGCCATCACCTTGACCGTCTCATAGTTATCCTTTTCCCTGATAGCTAAGGTGATGAGGTGCTCAGCGATCTTGCGGACCTCCTTTGCCCTCGCTTCGGTAGTCACGATCTTATCATGCTGTATCAGCGCTGTGACCTGATTCCTTAGCAGAGCCTTCCTCTGCGATGAATTCTTTCCTAATTTCCTATACTCCATTTTTTCTCCTTTCTATGCCGGAGCACGCATATCAGTCTTACTGCTCCAGTGGACGGAACCACACAACCTTCGGGATTACGTGTGATCCCATTATTTATTCTACTATCGGCATTCCTGCCTTAAGCTCTAAACCTAAATCCTTAAGCTTCTCAAGCACTTCCTCTAAAGACTTGCGTCCGAGGTTCCTTACCTTCATCATCTCGTCAGGCGTCTTATTCGTAAGCTCGGATACCGTGTTGATGCCTGCGCGCTTTAAGCAGTTATACGACCGCACAGAAAGCTCAAGCTCATCGATGGACATATTCATCACATCCACCTTTGTGTCCTCTTTCTTTGCTGACATAACCTCTGCCCTGCTTGCCGCATCAGACAGATCGACGAAAAGATTCAGATGCTCTGACAGAACCTTTGCCGCAAGGCTTACCGCATCCTCAGGGCTTAACGCCCCATTTGTGTATACATCAAGAGTCAGCTTGTCAAAGTCCGTCTGCTGTCCTACACGGGTATTCTCCACGCTCATATTCACGCGCTCTACGGGCGTATAGATGGAGTCAATGGAAATAACGCCTATAGGAAGCTCCGGGCTCTTATTCTGCTCCGCCGATACGTAGCCTCTGCCATTCGTTATCGTAAGCTCTATGTAAAGCTTCGAATCCTTACCGCTTAAGGTTGCTATGTGCAGATCCTTATTCACGACCTCTATGTCCTGATCGCACTGCACGTCGGCTCCTGTAACCTCGCCCTCGCCCTCGCACTCGATATATGCGGTCTTGACCTCATCATCTGAAGAGCTGGTATTGCGGATAGCGAGCTCCTTTATATTAAGGATGATCTCCGTGAGATCTTCCTTTACTCCGGGTATCGTAGTGAACTCATGAAGCACTCCGTCTACCTTTACCTGACTTACAGCGGTACCGGGAAGCGATGAGAGCATGATGCGCCTTAACGAATTCCCGATAGTGATACCATAGCCCCTCTCTAAAGGAGTGCAGATAAACCTGGCATACCTGCCGTCCCCTGATTTGTCCTGTATCTCAATCTTTGGTTTATCAAATTCGAACAATCGAATACCTCCTAATTACTTAGAATACAACTCGACTATAAGCATCTCGTCCACAGGGACGTCTATCTCCTCCCTCTCAGGAAGCCTGTCTATCGTTCCCTTGAAATGCTCCGGGTCAGCTATAAGCCATGCAGGAACTGTGCGTCCTGCCGTAGTCTCAAGCACGTCCTTTATATGCTGTGATGATCTCTTGTTCTCTCTTATCTCGATCACGTCGCCCGGCTTCACGCTGTATGAAGGGATATTCACGGTCTTCCCGTTCACTGAGAAGATCTTGTGATCTACCATCTGGCGGGCCTCCCTGCGAGTCTTCGCAAAGCCCAAACGGAAGACTACGTTATCAAGCCTTCTCTCTAACATAGTCATGAGGTTCGGACCAGTCATGCCTTTCATCTTGTCAGCCTTATCATAGTAATTCCTGAAAGGCTTCTCCAGCACGCCGTATATGAACTTGGCCTTCTGCTTCTCACGAAGCTGTAAGCCGTACTCACTTATCTTTCTGCCGGATCTCTTGAGCTGCCTCTTGGATTTCTTATCATATCCAAGATATACAGGATCAAGCCCCAGCGATCTGCACCTTTTCAGAACAGGTTCTCTATTAACTGCCATATCTCTATATTCCCTCCCTGATTATACTCTTCTGCGCTTGGGCGGACGGCATCCGTTGTGCGGAACCGGCGTCACGTCCTTGATACTCGTTACCTGAAGTCCGGCAGCGGCAAGCGCCCTGATAGCTGCTTCCCGTCCTGAGCCCGGTCCCTTGACCATGACATCAACCGTCTTCAAACCATAAGGAAGGGCTGCTTTGGTGGCAGTCTCCGCTGCCATCTGAGCCGCATATGGAGTAGATTTCCTTGAACCTCTAAATCCCAGACCACCGGCACTTGCCCATGAGAGAGCGTTACCCTGCGCATCCGTCAGCGTCACGATAGTGTTGTTGAAGGATGACTGAATATGTGCCTGTCCGTGTTCAACGTTTTTCTTGATGCGCTTTTTCGTTACCTTCTTCGCACCTGCTTGTGTCTTACCAGCCATTAAAACTAACCTACTTTCGTAAATGCTAAAATTCGTTAATAGTTACTATTCTTACTTCTTCTTGTTAGCGACCGTCCTTCTCGGACCCTTGCAGGTACGAGCGTTGGTCTTGGTCTTCTGTCCGCGGCAGGGAAGTCCCTTTCTGTGGCGTATTCCCCTGTAGCAGCCGATCTCTGTGAGGCGCTTGATATTCATAGCGACTTCTCTCCTGAGATCACCCTCGATGACCTGCGTCTTGTCTATGACGTCACGGATCTTGGTTACTTCCGCATCGGTGAGGTCCTTGCAGCGGGTGTCAGGATTGACTCCTGCTTCCTTAAGTATCCTCGTAGCGGAAGACCTGCCGATTCCGTAGATATACGTCAGTCCTATCTCGACGCGCTTATCCCTGGGCAAATCAACACCGGCAATTCGAGCCATAAATGAGCATCTCCTTTCTATAGTATTCTATATACGTACTCCTTTTGGAACGCTCAATGAAAGCGTTCTAAAACCCGTCTTCGACGGGTACGCCCCTATGGGGCTAGGAAAATACGAATTTGAAACTCCTGATGGAGTTTCCAATCCTACCCCTGTACCTGCTTATGCTTCGGATTCTCGCAGATCACGCGGATCTTGCCTTTCCTCTTTACTATCTTGCACTTCTCGCAGATAGGTTTAACTGAGCTTCTTACTTTCATAATAAAACCTCCCTTCCCGAAAAGAGTCAACGGCTATAATAACACAGCCTCGACCGCATTTCAAGGACTATTTTATTTATCCCTCCATGTGATCCTGCCTTTGGTGAGATCGTAGGGCGAAAGCTCTATCGTAACCTTATCCCCCGGCAATATCTTGATGAAGTTCATGCGAAGCTTGCCCGATATGTGAGCCAATATCTCATGTCCGTTCTCAAGCGTCACGCGGAACATGGCGTTAGGCAGCTTCTCTACTACTTTTCCCTCTACTTCTATGACATCTGCTTTTGACATATACTCCCCTCGAACCTATGCCTACTTTAATATGTCCTTTATCGCCTTAAAGACATCCTCGACATCCTGCGTCCCATCGACAGTGTGCAGCACGTTCTTCTTTCCGTAGAAATCTATGAGCGGCTGCGTCTGCTCGTGATACACGGACAGTCTCTTCTGTACCGTCTCGGGCTTGTCGTCATCCCTTATCACAAGCCCGGTCCCACACTCATCGCACACGCCCTCCTGCTTCGGGGGGATGAACTCTAAATGATAGGTCGCCTGGCACTTAGGACAAGCCCTGCGTCCGGACATCCTCTTTACTATATTCTCATCCGGAACCTCGACGTCCACGGCATAATCTATCTTCTCGCCAAGCTTTGTAAGCTCTGCGTCCAAAGCCTCTGCCTGGGGTATCGTCCTCGGAAAACCGTCAAGTATATAGCCTTCCTTGCAGTCGTTCTTACTCACCCTGTCAAGAAGCATCCTTACTGTCAGCTCATCGGGAACCAGCGCTCCCTTATCCATGTAGCCCTTTGCTTCCCTGCCAAGCTCAGTGCCTTCCTTTATATTCTTACGGAAGATGTCGCCCGTAGAGATATGCGGCAGTCCGTATTTCTCCGCTATCTTCTCGGCCTGTGTTCCCTTGCCCGCTCCGGGTGCTCCCAGCATTATGATCTTCATGTATATTACTTTCCTTTCACGACAAGAAGCCCTTATAATTCCTGACTACCATCTTGGACTCTATCTGCTTCAAGGTCTCAAGTATGACGCCGACTATGATTATGAGCGAGGTTCCTCCGAAAGTGACATTCGCATTGAACGCTCCGTTGAAGAATATCGGGATCATCGCTACTATCACAAGTCCTACGGCGCCTATGAAGATGATATAGTTCAGTATCTTCGTAAGATAGTCGCTGGTGGGCTTGCCGGGCCTTATCCCCGGGATAAAGCCGCCCTGCTTCTTCATATTATCGGCAATCTCCAAGGGATTGAAGGTTATCGACGTGTAGAAGTAAGCAAAGAATATGACGAGCAGGATATAAACCAATGCTCCTATCGTATACCAAGGCGTAGCCGCATTAAACCAGTTGCTCGAGCTTAAAGCCCTTAAGATATGTCCCCATACCGACGTGCCGCCTGTCTTGCCGAAAAGCTGGGCTATGACGACAGGGAACTGCATTATTGATGAAGCGAATATTATCGGTATGACGTTGCCTGTATTCACTTTTAACGGAATATAAGTGCTGTTGCCGCCGTACTGCTTCCTGCCCTGCATCTTCTTGGCATACTGCACGGGAATCCGGCGCTCTGCGTCGTTCAGCAATATGGTAAGAACTATGGTCACTAGAATAATGGCGAGAATGATGACGCCGTTAAGTATCATATAAGCTACAGGCCTGCCTGAGACGAACATCGTATATAAGCTCGTCATGTCATCAGGTATCCTCGATATGATATTGATCGTGAGGACGATGGATATACCGTTTCCTACGCCGTACTCCGTTATCTGCTCGCCTATCCACATAAGGAAGGCGGAGCCCGCCGTCAGAGTGCATATCACGAGTATGACATTAAGTGCATCATACTTTTCGAGTATGCCCTGCCTTCCGAAGCCTATCGCCATAGCAAGAGACTCGATAAGAGCAAGTCCTATCGTCAGGTATCTCGTAATAGACACGAGCTTCTTCCTGCCCTCTTCGCCCTCCTTCTGCATCTCTTCCAATGCAGGGATAGCTATGGTCAAGAGCTGGATTATGATGCTCGATGTGATATAGGGGGTTATATTCAATGCGAATAAGGACATGTTCTCAAAGGAACCGCCCGTGAAGGCATTGAAAAAGTTAAACGAATCCGAATCGCCCGTTATCTGCGAAAACCACTCCGCAAAGAAGTCCCTGTTAATACCGGGAACCGGAAGCTGACATCCGAGACGGACGACGACCAGCATCAGCAATGTGAAGATTATGCCGTTCCTGATCTCCTTAATCTTGAAAGCGTTCTTTACTGTTTCAATCATCAGATCACCTCGGCTTTTCCACCCGCCGCTTCTATTTTCTGCTTTGCTGTCTCAGAGAAAGCGTGCGCCTTTACGGTCAGCTTCTTCGTGAGCTCTCCGTTACCTAATATCTTGAGCCCGTCCTTCGTATCCTTGATTATCTTCCTCTCTATGAGATCCTCGGGAACTACCGTAGCTCCATCCTCATAGTACTTATCAAGCTGTGATACGTTAAGGATCACGATCTCCTTATGGTTGTAGTTCTTGAAGCCCCTCTTTGGAAGCCTTCTGTAAAGGGGCATCTGTCCTCCCTCGAACCCTATACGGGGAGCGCCAGACCTTGCCTTCTGTCCCTTATGTCCGTAGCCTGCGGTCTTGCCGTTTCCTGAGGCGTGTCCGCGACCCTTCCTGTATCTCTCCTTGCGGGAACCCTTCGCAGGGTGTAATTCATGCATTTCCATCGTAATATGATCTCCTTCCGTTGCTTTACGCAGATGCTTTTGCCCGCATCCACTCGCCAGTTCCTTTAACTCCACGCGAGGATTCATCGCTCCCCGCAGTCTCAATCCTTATTCGCTAATAAAATCAGTCGTCTATCTCCTCTACGGTGACAAGATGCCTTACCCTCTGTATCATGCCGCGGATAGCATCGTTATCAGGCTGGATGACTGTGTGATAGGTCTTGTGAAGCCCTAATGCCTCCACGGTCTTCCTCTGCTTGGGGATAGCTCCTATCTTAGATTTTGAAAGCGTTATCTTAAGCTTCTTTGCCATTATGCAAGCACCTCCTCTACAGTCTTGCCTCTCTTGCGCGCAACTTCCTCAGGAGACATGATCTGCTGCAGGGCGTCTATCGCCGCAAGCACGACATTCTGCTTATTGTTAGAGCCGAGCGACTTCGTACGGATATTCCTTATTCCCGAAAGCTCGCAGACGATACGTGCGGGACCGCCCGCTATGATACCCGTTCCTTCAGGAGCCCTTTTAAGCAGTATCTTCGCTCCTCCGAAATGCCCTATGAAGTCGTGGCATATGGACCCGTTCTCGTCAAGCGAGACTGAGACCATGTGCTTCTTCGCATCCTCTCTGCCTTTGCGGATAGCCTCCGGTATCTCGGTTGCCTTCCCAAGGCCTACTCCTACGTGTCCTTCCTTGTCTCCTACAACCACTAAGGTGGAGAAGCGCATGTTACGACCGCCTTTTACGACCTTCGTGACTCTCTTGATGGTTACTACCTTATCTTCAAGTCCGTCATCAGGCTCTCTGTCGTTTCTGGAATTTCTTCTTCTGTCTCTGTTATCTGCTTCCATCTGTCCTCTCCTTTCATTTGGCATGAGGTGGCTGCTTTAGCAGCCGGAGTCCTGATGCCGTTCATTATATAAAGGCCTTCTTTTACTTACAGCTTAGAATTTAAGACCGGCCTCGCGTGCCGCATCTGCTAATGCCTGTACCTTGCCGTGATATATGTAGCCGCCCCTGTCGAAGACGACCTCTTCTATGCCCTTAGCCTTGGCGCGCTCCGCTATTGCCTTGCCTACGCACTCGGCGGCTTCCTTATTGTCCGTGAACTTTAATTCCTTCGCCAGGTCCTTCTCTACGGTCGATGCGGCCGCAAGCGTCGTCTGCGCGTCGTCGTCTATGACCTGCGCATAGATGTGCTTATTGCTGCGGAACACCGCAAGCCTCGGTCTCTCCGCCGTTCCGCTGAAACGGTTCCTTATGCGCATGTGCTTCTTCTCGCGCACCTTAGCTCTTGATTTCTTCTTGATCATATCTGTCCTTTCCGGTTTTCACCGCATAAAAAGATTTTGCTCTTTATGACTATGACTTATTATTTCTTACCTGTCTTACCGACCTTACGCCTGATCCTCTCGTCAGCATACTTGATGCCCTTGCCCTTATAAGGCTCCGGCGGTCTCTTGCTGCGGATGACCGCTGCATACTGTCCTACGGCCTCCTTGCTGATGCCGGACACTATTATCTGATTGTCCTTGACCTCGGTAGAGATACCTTCAGGATCCTCCATCTCTACAGGATGTGAGTATCCGAGCGAGAGCGTGAGCTTCTTGCCCTGCTTCGCCGCTCTGTAGCCGACACCGTTTATCTCAAGGGTCTTGTTGTAGCCTTCGGTAACTCCGACTACCATGTTGTTGATAAGAGCCCTTGTAAGACCGTGGTAAGCCTTTGTCTGCTTCTCATCGTCAGGACGCTCTATCTTAAGCTGACCGTCTTCCTGCTTTATAGTAAGCATGGCAGGGAGAGTCCTTTTTAGCTCCCCCTTCGGTCCCTTTACAGTCACCGTATTATTTTCTGCCACATTGACCGTCACTCCCGACGGTATGGCGATAGGCATTTTTCCTATTCGTGACATGCCCGCAACCTCCTTTTATTTACCATACGAAAGCAAGGACTTCTCCGCCGACGCCCAGCTCCCTTGCTTTCTTGTCAGTTATCACGCCTTTATTCGTAGAGATGATCGCTATCCCGAGTCCGCCGAGAACCTTCGGAAGCTCGTCCTTGCCCGCATATATACGCAAGCCCGGCTTCGATATCCTCTTAAGCCCGGAGATGACCTTCTCCTTCTTGTTGTCGTTATACTTAAGCTCTATCTTGATGTTCTTGAAGTCGTTAACCGCATCAACGAGCTCGTAGCTCTTGATGTATCCCTCTTCCTGAAGGATGCCCGCTATGGCAAGCTTCATCTTTGACGTAGGGATCTCGACCGTATCATGTTTTGCAGTATTTGCGTTACGTATTCTTGTAAGCATATCCGCAATCGGATCATTAGTCGTAAGCATTTATTTGATCTCCTTTCTCAATCCTTAACTTACCATGAAGCTTTCTTTATACCGGGTATCTGTCCCTTATATGCCAGCTCCCTGAAGCATATGCGGCAGATGCCGTATTTCCTGAGGACTGAATGAGGACGTCCGCAGATCCTGCAGCGGGTATATGCTCTGGTTGAGAACTTAGGCTTCCTCTGCTGCTTTCTTTTCATCGATAACTTTGCCATATTATACTGCCTCCTGTTTCTCAAACGGCATATTGAAGAGCCTTAGAAGCTCCCTTGCCTCTTCGTCCGTCTTTGCCGTGGTAACAATTATGACGTCCATGCCTCTGATCTTGTCGATCTTGTCATACTCAATCTCCGGGAATATGATCTGCTCCTTTATACCCAGCGCATAGTTGCCTCTTCCGTCGAAGGAATTAGCCGACACTCCCCTGAAGTCGCGGACTCGGGGAAGCGCAAGGTTTACGAGTCTGTCAAGGAAGTCGTACATCTTTTCTCCGCGAAGCGTCACCTTGCAGCCTATCTTCATGCCTTCCCTTATCTTGAAGTTAGCGACAGCCTTCTTTGCCTTGGTCGTGACCACATGCTGTCCCGTGATCTTCTCAAGATCCGTAACTGCGGAATCAAGGAGCTTCGCATTGTCCTTCGCCTCGCCGACGCCCATGTTCACGACTATCTTCTCAAGCTTCGGGATCTCCATGACATTCTTATAGCCGAATTTCTTCTGCATGGCATCCCTTATTTCTGTGTTGTATATCTCTTTATATCTGCTCAATTTCAGGCCTCCTTATCAGTCTATGACTTCGCCTGTTGACTTGGCGATGCGGACCTTCTTGTCCCCGTTTATCTGGAAACCAACCCTCGTGGGCTTGCCGTTATGCACATACATCACATTAGAGATGTCTATCGTGCCTTCCTTATGGGTGATCCCGCCGTCAGGATTCCCGGCTGAGGGCTTCTCATGCTTCGTCACCATGTTCACTCCCTCTACGACTATCTTGCCTCTCTTCCTGTCTATGGAGATGACCTTGCCCTGCTTGCCCTTGCTTCTGCCTGCGATGACCTGTACGGTATCGCCCTTCTTTATCTTCAATGTCGCCATGATGACCTCCTTATAATACTTCGGGCGCAAGCGAGACTATCTTCATGAACTGCTTGTCGCGAAGCTCCCTGGCTACGGGCCCGAATATACGTGTTCCTCTTGGCGTGTTGTCTTCCTTGATGATGACCGCCGCATTCTCGTCAAAACGGATGTATGAACCGTCCTTGCGGCGTATCGACTTCACCGTGCGCACCACGACTGCCTTCACGACGTCGCCCTTCTTCACTACTCCTCCGGGTGTCGCGTCCTTGACAGTCGCCGTGATGATATCGCCCACGCTGGCGTATCTCCTCGTAGAGCCTCCCATTACCCTGATGGTAAGGAGCTCCTTCGCGCCGGTATTGTCAGCAACTTTCAGTCTTGTTTCCTGCTGTACCATGTTCCGCTCCTTTCAGGTTTACTTAGCTCTCTCTATTATCTCGACGAGTCTCCACCTCTTAGTCTTAGAGAGGGGACGCGTCTCCATTACCTTGACAGTGTCACCGATATTCGCTTCATTATTCTCGTCATGCGCATGAAGCTTGTATGTACGTTTCACGATCTTCTTGTAAAGGGGATGACGCACATTGTCCTGCACAGCCACGGTGATGGTCTTGTCCATCTTGTCGCTTGTGACCTTCCCTACACGGGTTTTCCTAAGATTTCTCTCTTCCACGTTTATCTCCTTTCCGATCAGGCTTCAGCCGATTTCTCGGTGATGACCGTCTTGATCCGCGCTATGTTCTTCCTGACCTCTCTTATGCGAGACGTGTTGTCAATCTGGTTCGTCGCATTCTGGAAACGAAGATTGAAAAGCTCCTTCTTCGCCGCGGTGAGGTCGCTTTCAAGCTCCGGCCCTGACTTCGCCCTGAGATCTTCCAGATACTTATCTCTTTTCATTAGTTGTCACCGCCTTTCGCCGCTACCTCCGCCGCAAGGTCAGCCTTTGAATAAATCTTGCACTTGCAGGGAAGCTTATGTGAAGCAAGACGTAAAGCCTCTCTTGCTATCTCTTCCGATACTCCCGCTATCTCGAACATGACGCGTCCGGGCTTCACGACGGCTACCCAGTACTCGAGGGCTCCCTTACCTGAACCCATCCTCGTCTCGGCAGGCTTTGCCGTCACGGGCTTGTCCGGGAATATCTTGATCCATACCTGTCCGCCACGCTTGATGTACCTCGTCATGGCGACACGGGCAGCCTCTATCTGATTTGACTTGACCCAGCAGGGCTCCAGGGCTACGATACCGTACTCACCGTATGCTATGGTATTGCCGGAATGTGCCTTGCCGCGCATCGTTCCGCGCATCTGCTTACGATGCTTTACTCTCTTTGGCATTAACATTATCTGTCACCCTCCCTCCTGTTGTTTCTTCTTCTGTTATTCCTCATGTTAGGATCCTCAGGCATGTCGTCCTCGGAAACAGCGTACTTATGCTTGCCTAACACTTCATCCTTATAAATCCAGACCTTCACGCCTATCTTGCCGTAGGTCGTGTCCGCCTCAGCGAAGCCGTAATCTATGTCAGCCCTTAAAGTCTGAAGGGGTATGGTTCCCTCTGAATAGAACTCTCTGCGGGCGATATCCGCACCGCCGAGCCTCCCAGATACGCTCGCCTTTATTCCCTTAGCGCCGTTCTTCATGGTCCTCTGCATAGCGGACTTCATGGCGCGCCTGAAGGAAACGCGGTTCTCAAGCTGTCCGGCGATATTCTCCGCCACGAGCTGAGCATCCCTGTCGGGGCGTCTTACCTCTCTCACGTCGAGCACGAGGGTGTCCTTGGAGAGCTTCTGAAGCTTCTTCTTGGTCTTCTCGATCTCTGCTCCGCCCTTGCCCATCACGATACCGACCTTAGCAGCGTACACGATAACCTTCGCCTTGCCTGCGGCCCTCTCTATCTCTATCCTTGAGATGCCTGCCTGATACAGCTCCTTCTTGAGGAATTCCCTTATCTTATGATCCTCGACGAGCTTGTCTGCGAACTCCGTATCGGGCGCGAACCATCTCGAACTCCAGTCCTTTATGATACCTACTCTCAGGCCATGGGGATTAACCTTCTGTCCCATATATTAGCTCCTTTCATCCAGTACGATGTTAATGTGGCACATCCTCTTCAAGATCCTGTATGCGCGCCCCTGTGCCCTGGGCTGTATGCGCTTGAGCATGGGACCCGGAGTAGCGTAGCATACTGCTACATAAAGCTTCGAGGTGTCCATTCCGTTGTTATTCTCCGCATTCGCTACTGCTGAATTGAGGAGCTTAAGTATGACCTCTGACGCATATCTCGGATTGTATGTGAGTATCGCGATCGCCTCGTCTAAATCCTTGCCTCTTATTGCATCCAATACGAAGCATGCCTTCTGTATAGGGATTCTGGCGTAGGATAACTTAGCGTGCGGTCTCTTTTCCCTGTTATTTTCGTTTCTCTCCCTTTTTATCTGGGATCTATGTCCTTTTGCCATGGATTATGACCTCCTTCCTTATTATCCTTACTTAACGCCTGACTTGGACTCTGACGATGCATGTCCTCTGTATGTCCTTGTCATAACGAACTCACCCAGCTTATGTCCTACCATGTCCTCCGTGATATACACGGGCACATGCTTCCTGCCGTCATGCACTGCTATCGTATGTCCTACGAATGAAGGAAAGATAGTAGAACGGCGAGACCATGTCTTTATTACTTCTTTCTTGCCGGATGCGTTCATCGCATCTACCTTCTTCAGAAGGCTTTCATCCGCGAACGGTCCTTTTTTTATTGAACGTGACATCTATCTTACCCTCCTTAACCTAGTGCCTTGCCGTTTCTTCTTCTCACGATGAGCTTGTTGCTTGCCTTCTTGGCTTTCCTTGTCTTATAGCCTAAAGCGGGCTTGCCCCAAGGAGTGGAAGGTCCCGGACGTCCGATAGGTGCGCGTCCTTCACCACCACCGTGCGGGTGGTCGTTCGGGTTCATGACCGAACCCCTGACCGTAGGACGGATGCCCATGTGACGGATGCGTCCTGCTTTTCCGTAATTTATAAGGTTATGGTCGATATTTCCGACCGTTCCTATCGTAGCCCTGCAGCCTATCGGCACCATGCGCATCTCGCCTGAAGGAAGCTTCAGCGTAGCGTACTTGCCTTCCTTAGCCATGAGCTGTGCCGACGTGCCGGCGCTTCTTACCATCTGACCGCCCTTGCCGGGTATCATCTCTATATTGTGAACCTCGGTACCTACGGGTATATTCGCAAGCGGAAGACAGTTTCCTACCCTTATCTCGGCTTCGGGACCGTTCATTACCGTCATCCCGTTCGTAAGGCCGTTCGGCGCTAAGATGTATCTCTTCTCGCCGTCCGCATAGAAAAGCAAGGCAATATTAGCCGTCCTGTTAGGATCGTACTCTATGCCTGCGACCTTAGCGGGTATGCCATCCTTGTCGTTCCTCTTGAAATCGATTATCCTGTACTTCTGCCTGTTTCCGCCGCCTCTGTGACGCACGGTTATCTTGCCCTGATTATTCCTTCCGGAATGCTTCTTCTTCTTCGCAAGCAGAGACTTCTCAGGGGTCTTCTTCGTTATCTCCGAGAAATCAGAGCCTGTCATGTGCCTTCTTGAAGGCGTATAGGGCTTATATGATTTTATTCCCATCTCTCTTTCCTTTCTGTATCTGAATAATTTTATCGTCCGGCTCCCTGGGTCACCATTCTTTAGCCGGGCTTAAGTTCATCTCAGATCCTTACGGCTTAAAGTCCTGTGAAGATCTCTATCTCCTTGGATTCCGCTGTCAGCTTGACGATAGCCTTCTTCCTCTTTGCCGTATATCCTTCTACCATCCCTCTCCTGCGCTTCTTGCCCGGAAGATTCATGGTGTAGACCTTCTCGACCTTCACGCCGTCAAACATCCTCTCGACGGCCTCCTTGATCATGGTCTTATTCGCTGAAGGCGCTACATAGAAGGTGTACTTCCTCTCCGCCTGCAGGCTCATGGATTTCTCTGTGATCACAGGACGGAGTATCACGTCGTAATATTTAATGTCAGCCATTATGCGTATACCTCCTGTATCTTCTCTATAGCAGCCTTAGTCGCGACTACCGTGCTGTACTTCATGATGTCATAAGTATTGATGCTGTCCGCCTGACAGGTAGCCACGTCCGGAAGGTTCCTCGCTGAGATTATAGCCTTCTTGTCAAGTGAATCAAGGACTATGAGAGCCTTGCCTACCTTAAGCGCGTCAAGCACCTTCTTCACTTCCTTCGTCTTATACTCGTCAATCTTAAGCTCGTCGAGCACTATGAGCTTCTCTGCCTCTACTCTGGATGTGAGGGCGCTCTTTAAGGCGATCCTCTTCTCCTTCTTATTCATCTTGAAGCTGTAGTCTCTCGGAACGGGAGCGAATACTACTCCGCCGTGCCTCCACTGGGGAGCCCTCGTAGAACCCTGCCTTGCGTGACCCGTGCCCTTCTGTCTCCAGGGCTTCCTTCCGCCTCCGCGTACCTCTGACCTTGTCTTTGCCTTCTGCGTGCCCTGACGGTGATTAGCAAGATACTGCAGGACCGCCATGTGTATGAGATGCTCGTTCACCTTGACGCCGAAGATACCATCGTCAAGCGTCATAGTGCCCGTCTCTTTGCCTGTCATGTCGTATGTCTTTACGTCTGCCATTTTAGGTTTCCTCCTTTCTCTTCTCGATTATTTAGAAACCTTCGTGGTCTCTTTTATAGTGATCAGACCCTTCTTTGGTCCGGGAACTGCGCCCTTAATAAGGAGAAGATTCTTCTCTGCGTCCGCGCGCACTACCTCAAGGTTCTTAACGGTAACCTGTACGGATCCCATGTGTCCGGGCATTCCCTTACCCTTGAACACGCGGCTGGGGGAAGATGTAGCGCCGTTAGAGCCCTGATGACGGTGGAACTTGGAGCCGTGCTTCATGGGTCCCCTGTGCTGTCCGTATCTCTTGATAGCGCCCTGGAAGCCCTTACCCTTTGATATGGCGGTCACGTCAACCTTTTCGCCAGCCTCGAAGATATCAGCCTTTATCTCCTGACCAAGCGTATATTCGGAGCTGTTCTCAAACTTGAACTCGCGAAGGAACCTCTTCGGCTCTACGCCCGCCTTCTTGAAAAGTCCCATCTCAGGCTTCGTCGCGCCGTGCCTGTGAGCCACGTTCTTCGCTCCGCCCTTGTCCTTATTCACTACCTTCTCTTTCTTCTCGCCGAAGCCTACCTGAACCGCCTCGTAGCCGTCATTCTCCATAGTCCTCAGCTGTGTCACGACGCAGGGGCCCGCTTCAAGTACCGTTACCGGTATAAGGGCTCCGTTCTCGTCAAAGATCTGCGTCATGCCAATCTTCTTAGCAAGTATTCCCTTCTTCATCTCTTATCCTTTCTGCGCCTCGGAGCGTCACGCCTTGATTTTACGGATCATCTCAAGGTCTGCGCTCATTACGCACTTCTTATCAGTTCTTTTCCTTCATCTTTATGTCGATGTAGACACCCGCAGGCATCTCAAGACGCTGCAGCACGTCCACGGTCTTCTGCGTGGGCGCTATCACGTCGATGAGCCTCTTATGCGTCCTCTGCTCGAACTGCTCTCTCGAATCCTTGTACTTATGTACCGCACGAAGGATCGTGATCACTTCCTTCTTAGTAGGAAGGGGCACGGGACCTGATACGTCAGAGCCGTTCTTCCTGACTGCCTCTATTATCTTGGCAGCAGACTGATCCACGAGCTCATGATCGTACGCCTTAAGGGTTATCCTCATTACCTGTTTTGCCATAAAAAAAGTCGCCTCCTTAATTTAATGATTTCTAGTCGGTGACTGTACACATTGCCGCGCGTGTCCTTTATATATTAAATAAATGCAGACCGCAGCCTTACTATGTCCGAAGCCGGTTCCCTTATCGGGCCTTGCTCCCTCCACTAACTGTACAGTGACTTCGTCGCCAAAATTCTATGACTTGACATTCGCTCCACGAAATTACCTGCCATGCTTGGGTCCAAGCCTTAGGCTCACATGCCAGCAACTTCCGCTTCCCAGCTATCGCCGCAAGACGTAATAAAACCGCCTCGCCAGTCACGGCAAGTGCTAGATTAACACAGTTTCGAGGCCAATGCAAGAAAAATTTTAAGAATTCCGCAAGAAATCAGCAGGAAATTTGTAATGCGCTTTGATAAATGGCAGATATTGTGGTCAGGAAACATTCATGCCACAAAAATAAAATAGTCCACAAGCGTCATGATAAGGTTATTATTATATAGAAGCTTCACGAACTCATTTCCGTTCACGGCATCGAAGAACTCGGGCAAGCCCTGCGGTCCGTAGAATAAGAGCAGGAAGAAGAACGTGCCCCATATTATGACGAGCCCTCCGAGAAAGCCCACTATGCCGCCCAATGCCCTGTTCACCGTGCCGACAACGGGAGCGTCGCCTATTATCCTGAAAAATCTTAAAACCGCTTTTATTATCCATCGGAGAATAAGAAAGGTCACGGCAAAAGCAACCGCTGACGCCGCTGCATCTATTATTTCAAATCCCATGATACTGTCAGTGAAATCCTTTCTGAATATCGGCAAGGCTATCGCAAGCAGACAGAATGAAGCAAGAGCAGACGCTATAGGGATAAGCGTCCTGATAAGTCCCGCCCTTCTGCCCGCAAAAAAGCAGATAAGCAGGATCGCTATTACAATAAGAAAAAGCGTGTTCGAGTTCATTTCACGCCTACTTCACAAGCTGTATCAGCTTCACGGTCTCGCGGTTCACGAGGATATAACGCCTTGCGTTGTCCGTCGGCGATATGAGCAGCGTCGAATCATCCAGAGGTCCGTCGTACTTAACCGTCCCCCGCATGTCATAGACTATCATATGAGTGTCGCTGTAGATCACGATACGCTTCTTGCTAACCTGCACATCTATATAATCAAGGTCAAAGGGTAAAGTCAAAAGCTCCTCCCCGGATAAATTAAACACGGAAGCCGCATATCCCCCGTCTATGGCACTCTCCCTGACAAGAACTATGCGGTCATCGCTATAGAAAACGCCTTTGACTCTATTGTCAAAATTATATTCAAATTTCTTCTCAGGCTTCTGGTCGCCGGAAAATATGACCATCTTATCCGTTCCCATAGCGAAGGCAGTAGAGTCATTCAGGAACTTGACCCTTGGTATCATAGTCCCCACAAAATCGTAGCCGCTCATGTAATGGTCGCTTTCATTCGCTCCGACATCGCCGAAATTATAGAAAGCAACGGAGCTTCTCATCTCATCGCCCTCTACCCTCGTGTATGTCACGGCAAGCAGATATCCCGACGGGGACAGTGAGATATCCATAGGATAACCGCTCTCCGCCATCGAGCATTTAATAGAAGCGAGCTCACTGCCGGTTTTGTCGTAAAGCCTTATCCATGAAGTGCCCGAGTCTTCCAGCACTGCCGCTACGACCCCCTGCCTTGATATACACAAGTCCAATATCGGCAGCTTCGTGGATATCTTGCCCATATCCTCTGATGAAGACGCAACATATATCTCCGTGCCCTGCTCATCCGCTATAGCAACGAAATCCTCGCATGTCGCGGATTGCGGCTTCTGCATCTGATAGGTAAGATTCCATATAGCCTTACCGTTTCCTTCAAATGCCTCGGCTCCATCCCGCGAAAGCTTCAGCACATGCCCGTTATAAGCGACATATTCAGAGCTGTCCGAGTCCTGTCTCATAGACTTCGACATTATCTCATAATCATTAAAGGTTGTATTCTGATAAAGGCGGTGTATAAGCCAGACTACAAAAATCAGAGCCGCGACGAGCGCCACGACCCTGAGTACCTTCCGAATACGATGCTTCAAGATCTCTCTGTCAGCATGCTTATCCTCCGGCGATTTATTACCCTTTACTACAGTAAATCCCGACATAAAGGTATTTTACCATAATTGTAAGCTCGTTGGAAACTTACAGCAGCTTCTTTATCTGCCCGTAGATTCCTTTGCCGTCGAGCTCGTATTTCTCAAGGAGTCCTGACCATGTGCCGGACTCGCCGAATACATCCTGCATGCCTATCCTGTGTACCTCTGCGGGATTCTTCTCTGATGTGAGCTCCGTCACGGCAGAGCCAAGTCCGCCTATCACGGTAGCTTCCTCTACGGTGAAGATCTTCTTCGTTTCCTTTGTCGCCTTAAGGACTATCTCTTCGTCAAGAGGCTTTATCGTATGGATATTTATAACCCTTGCAGAGACTCCGTCCGCTTCGAGCATCTTCGCGGCCTCTAAAGCATAACTAACCTCTACGCCTGTAGCTATGATCGCTATATCGGAGCCATCCTTCATAAGTATGCCCTTGCCAAGCTCGAATTTGTAATCCGGCTTATCGTTTATCACGGGAGTAGCCGCACGGCTCGTCCTCATGTAGAAGGGACCCTGCATATCAAGAGCCGCCTTGACCGCTGCCTTCGTCTCGATATCATCAGAGGGACATACGACCGTCATGCCGGGGATCGTCCTCATAAGAGCGAGGTCTTCCATACACTGATGGGAAGCTCCGTCCTCACCCACGGTTATGCCCGCATGGGTTGCGCCTATCTTTACATTTAAGTGCGGATAGCCTATGGAATTCCTCACCTGCTCGAAGTTTCTGCCCGATGCGAACATCGCAAAGGAGCTGATGAAAGGAATCTTACCGCAGGTAGCAAGTCCTGCCGCTATACCCGTCATATCCGCTTCCGCTATGCCGCAGTCTATATGCCTGTCGGGGAATTTCTTCTGGAATATGCCTGTTTTCGTTGCATTCGCAAGGTCAGCATCAAGCACTACGAGATCGGGATACTGATCTCCAAGCTCTGCCAACGCTTCTCCGTAGCTCTGCCTTGTAGCTACCTTTTTGATCTCATCACTCATTTCAAGCCCTCCTCCAGTTTATCAAGGTCTGCCATAGCTACGGCATACTGCTCGTCATTAGGTGCTGTCCCATGCCAGCTTACATTATTCTCCATGAAGGACACGCCCTTGCCCTTTACCGTCTTTGCCACGATACAGGTAGGCTTGCCCTTTACCGTCCTGGCTTCTTCAAAGGCCTTCTCGATCTGGTCGAAATCATTTCCGTCTATATTGATAACATGGAAATTGAAGGCCTCGAACTTCTTATCTATAGGGTAAGGCGAGCAGACCTGATCTATAGGACCGTCGATCTGTAGATTGTTGTTATCTACGATGACGCATAGGTTATCGAGACCTTTTGCTCCTGCGAACATAGCTGCTTCCCATATCTGGCCTTCCTGCAGCTCCCCGTCTCCGCACAGGCAATAAACCCTGTAGCTCTTGCCGTCAAGCTTTGCCGCAAGCGCCATTCCGTCTGCTGCCGACAGTCCCTGTCCTAAAGAACCCGATGACATATCTATGCCGGGCACATCGTTCATGTTCGGATGTCCCTGTAGCTTCGAGCCGAGCTTCCTTAGGGTCGTTAATTCCTCGACAGGGAAATATCCCCTGTTTGCCATTGCGGAATAAAGTCCCGGTGCCGTGTGTCCTTTGGAAAGCACGAACCTGTCTCTGTCAGGCTTTCTCGGATCCTTCGGGTCGATGTTCATCTCCTGAAAATAAAGGTAAGTGAAGATGTCCGCAGCGGACAGCGATCCGCCCGGATGACCGGCTTTTGCCGCATGTACCGCTGTCACGATGCCTTTGCGGACTTTGACGGCGGTCTGTTGTAGTTCTTTCTTATCCATGTTCCCTCCTGTAAATTATATTGGTAGTCCGCATTCAGGAGATGGCATATTTTCTGCTAGAAGTTTTTTCGCTTCTATGTCACTAAGCGAAAAAGTACGTCGCAGAAAACACGCCATCTCCTGAATGCTACGTTGCTACTAAGATTTACTACTTTCCTTGTCCATAATAAGCATTTTCACCATGCTTCCTGTAGTAGTGCTTGTCCATGAGGTGCTGGGGAGTGGGCTCTACTCTGGGGTTTATCATCTCAGTGCGGCATGCCATTTTGGCTACTTCTTCGAGGACTACTGCGCAGTGGACGGCGTCGTCGGCATTCTTGCCCCAGGTGAAGGGACCGTGGTTCTTGCAGAGCACTGCCTGTATTGCGTTGTGATCTTTGTCCTTGAAGTAGTCTGTGATGAGAACGCCGGTATTTTTCTCATAACCTTCGTCCATCTCCTGCTGCGTGAGGACTCTGAGGCAGGGCACGCTTCCGTAGAAATAATCCGCATGTGTCGTGCCATAGCAGGGTATCGATCTGCCTGCCTGTGCCCAGCTTGTAGCCCAAGGGCTGTGCGTGTGAACCACTCCGCCTATGTCATCAAATTTGCTGTAAAGCTCCGCATGGGTAGCCGTGTCCGAGGACGGGTTAAGCTTGCCCTCGACCTTATTTCCGTCGAAATCCACGACCACCATGTCATCAGGCGTAAGGTCTTCATAGGGCACGCCTGAGGGCTTGATGACAAATACCTTCTTGTCCCTGTCTACTCCGCTGACATTACCCCATGTAAAGGTCACGAGGTCGTGCTTCGGCAGGAGCATGTTCGCTTCATAGACTTCTTTTTTTAATTCTTCGAGCATTATATTCCTCCGTTCTTTTTTATAAACCCGCATTACACCACCTGCCTGCCGGCACAAGCAATCGGCGATGACTTCATTTTAATATGTACTGAATCTGTACTCCGTCGTCGTATCGTATCTCTGTCCCACATCGAATACAGGCTTCTCGAATCCCGGCTGATTTATCGCATCGGGAGCATACTGCGTCTCAAGGCAGAACGCCTGCCTCTTATCGTATTTTATGCCGCCCTTGCCGGTCTGCGGAGCTATGCAGTTTCCGGCGTAGAACTGTATGCAGGGAAGATCCGTATAAACCTCCATCTTCCTGCCCGACCTGTCGCACTTGACCTCGGCAACCTTGGAATAATCGCCTGTAAGATGGTCCAGCACGAAATTGTGATCGTAACCTTCCACAAGCTTAAGCTGCTCTACATCATCGTCTATATTCTGTCCGACCTTCCTGAAATCAGTGAAATCAAAGACCGTACCGGCTACCTTGGTGATCTCGCCTGTAGGTATAGCGCCCGCTACCACCGGCGTATACTGATGTGCATAAAGCTTCAGCTCATGATCGTGTATAGAGCTTGTAAGGTCGCCGCTTAAGTTAAAATAAGAATGGTTGGTGCAATTAATCAAAGTCTTCTTATCAGAAACGCCCTCATAATGTATCTTCAATCCATTATCATCCGTCAATGTATAAGTCACGGTCATATCAAGCTTACCGGGAAATCCGCCGTCACCGTCAGGGCTTACGAACTTGAAAGCCGCAGAATTCCCGTCCTGCTTGCCATCCCACTTCATCTTATGGAACCCCGTGCCCTTGTCGGTATGAAGATTATTCTTGCCATCGTTCACCGCAAGCTCGTATTCCTTGCCGTCAAGAGTGAACTTAGCATCACAGATCCTGTTTGCCATCCTGCCGACGCATGCCCCGAAGAAGCTGTCATTATCAGCATAATCCTCCGGCTTATCAAACCCCAAAGCAATATCCTCTGCCTTTCCATTCCTGTCCGGCACCCATATCTCCATGACATTAGCACCGAACTCCGTGACCTTGACCTTCATGCCATTCTTGTTGCTCAGCTCAAATACCTTGTACTCCATCTCTACCTCCTCATAAATAAAAATAATTACAATTCTACTCTTCCATCAAGTGCCCTAAGCAGCGTAATCTCATCAATATTTTCAAGATCCCCGCCCACAGGCACCCCGCTTGCGATCCTAGTGACTTTAATTCCCGTAGGCTTTATCAGCTTACTGATATACATCGCCGTCGTCTCGCCCTCAAGTGAGGAATTAGTCGCAATGATCACCTCTTTTATATCCGAACCCTCAAGCCTCGCCATAAGCTCCTTAAGCCTGATATCATTAGGTCCTATCCCAAGCATCGGCGATATCGCACCCTGCAGCACATGATAGACGCCCGGATACTTGCCCGTCTTCTCATAAGCCTGCATATCTCGGGTATCCTCGACAACCATTATCGTAGCATGATCCCTAGTATCATTGCTGCATACAGGGCAGATCTCAGAATCAGTCAGCGTGAAGCATTCCTTGCAGAAATGCACGTTCTCCCTTGCGTCCGTGATGGCTTCCGTGAGATGCCGCACCCTCTCCCTCGGCATACGGATAAGATAATCCGCAAGCCTGCCCGCAGACTTCTCACCTATTCCCGGAAGCGTGGCAAGCTCCTCCACGAGCCGGTTCATCTTGCCGGAGTAAAGCTTCATGCGTCCTACATCAATCCGCCGAGTCCGCCGGTAAGGCTTCCCATAGCCGCTGCCGATGCGTCGTCTGCCTGCTTCATTGCTTCATTAACCGCTGCCATTATCATGTCCTGAAGCATTTCCACGTCATCGGGATCGCAGGCATCGGGAGAGATCGTTACCTTCGTAAGCTCCTTCTTTCCTGATACCGTGACCTCAACCGCTCCGCCTCCTGCGGAAGCCGTATACTCCTTACCCTCAAGCTCTTCCTGCTTCTCCGCCATCTGACGCTGCATGCGCTGAGCCTGCTTCATGAGGTTGTTCATGTTACCGGGCATACCGCCGCCCGGAAAACCGCCTCTCCTTCCCATATCTTAAAGCTCCTTTGTTTTATAAATTTTATGCGATTACTCTGGGGCAGATACTTATTTCTGCCGCAAGCAGCCACTATTCATCCACAATCTTTATATCATCAAAATCTATCATAGACATGATATCCGGATACTTGGCTTCAGAATCCTCTCCCTTGCCGGGACCGTATATCTCAAAGTCTATCTTCTTCTTTGTCTCCCGCTCAAGTATCGCCGCAAGCTCGCTCTCATTTCCCTTCAGCGAGCCCGACGATATCTCATCCTTACATACTATCACAAGCTTGCTTCCGTCGACAGAGGGTCTTGACTCCGCAAGTATGCCCCGCACCATTTCCTTAGAGTCCTTGACGATCCTTCCCCAGTTGTCGCATACCATCTTCACATCTTCCGGCAGCGCATCCGGCAGAGGCGCTTTCTTCACAGGCACGGCAGGCTTCCCCTCTGAAACAGAAGCCCCGGAAGCTCCTGAAACCTTCACGCCTTCTCTCTCCAGTCTGTCGAGCTTCCTTTCTATGATCGCAAGCCTCTGCTTCGCGGATGCCGCATCGTCCTGCATCTCCGGGTGCATAAGCCTTACTATCGCTATCTCCGTCAGTATCTTTTTCTGCGAGGAATATCTTATCTCCGAGGTAAGCTCCGAGAATATACGGATATAACGCATCATGGTCTCCGCATCAAACTTCGCAGCGACCTTCTTCATCTGATCATAAGTATCCGAGGACACTCCCAGTATATCCGCTATATCCGCTCCGGTAGAGCCTTCCGCCGACACAAGAAGCAGGTTCCTCATATAAGAAATAAGGTCGACCACGAAAGACTGTATCTCGCGTCCCTTCATCACGGCATCGTCAAGAAGCTTTATAGCGCTTTTCAGATCGCTTGATGCCACAGCCTCCATCAAGGCCGCGTATACGGACGTGTCCACCGCTCCCAATACATCAAGAGTCCTGTCATAAGTCAGGCTTTCGCCAAGATTAAAAGCCAGGCACTGATCCAGCAAAGAGAGCGCATCCCTCATGGACCCGTCTGCCTGCCTCGCTATAAAGGCAAGGGCTTTCTCATCTGCGCTGCCATTCTCCGCAGACAGTATCTTCTGCATCCTTCCGACCAAGGTATCCACGCTCATGCGTCTGAAATCATACCTCTGGCATCTGGATAATATCGTGATGGGAACCTTGCCGATCTCCGTCGTCGCCAATATGAACATGGCATACTCCGGCGGCTCCTCAAGAGTCTTTAGCAATGCGTTAAAGGCTCCCGAAGAAAGCATGTGTACCTCGTCTATGATATAGACCTTCTTCTTACCGCTCTGTGGTCTGTATGCGACTTCCTCTATGATAGTGCGGACATTGTCAACTCCGTTATTGGACGCGGCATCAATCTCTATCACGTTCATGAAAGAGCCATCCGCTATGCCCCTGCATGTAGCGCACTCACAGCAGGGGCTTCCATCCTCCTGCAGATTCTCGCAGTTCACGGCTCTTGCGAAGATCTTCGCAACCGTCGTCTTACCCGTGCCTCTGGTTCCGGTAAAAAGATACGCATGGGCAAGCCGGTCTGTTACGACCTGATTGCCCAGCGCCTTTATTATCGCATCCTGCCCCGCCACATCGGAGAACCTCTGCGGCCTGTATTTCCTGTAAAGAGACTGATATGCCATCCGCTCTTATTCTATCCGTCAGTCACCGAATGAGATGCCGAGCATCTTCGCTTCCTTGATTATAGCCGCATTGGGGTCGAGAGACTTCAGCTTGCCCGCTACCTCGTCAAGCGGAACCTTCACTATCTCCCTGTTCTTATAGCCTACCATGAAGCCGTACTCGCCCTTAAGTATAAGCTTGCCCGCCTCGGACCCAAGCCTTGAAGCGAATACCCTGTCGTAGGAATCAGGCGCCCCGCCTCTCTGGATATGTCCGGGAACCGTGACTCTGACTTCCTTGCCGGTCTTCTTCTGTATCTTCTCTGCTATCTCATAAGAAACCGAAGGATACTTCGACTTCGCGACCTTCTCCTTGTATTCCTTCTTTGAAAGCTTTGCGTCCTGCTTGCTGATAGCGCCCTCTGCCACGACTATGATCGTGAACTTCGCGCCCCTCTTCTTCCTAAGTTCGATAGCGTCCGCTATCTTGTCAATGTCATAAGGTATCTCCGGGATAAGGATGATATCAGCTCCGCCCGCCATGCCTGCATTCAGCGGCAGGAAGCCGACCTTATGTCCCATGATCTCAACAATAAATACTCTGCCGTGTGAATCCGCCGTAGTATGGATATAGTCGATCGTCTGCGTAGCGATATCGACCGCACTCTGGAAGCCGAAGGTCATATCGGTGCCCCAGAGGTCGTTATCTATAGTCTTGGGCAGAGTCACGATATTAAGCCCCTCTTCACGGAGCAGGTTTGCCGTCTTGTGAGTGCCGTTGCCTCCAAGGATCACGAGACAGTCAAGGCGAAGCTTATAGTATGAGTGCTTCATCGACTCGACCTTATCCCTGCCGTCCTCATCAGGCTCTCTTATCGTCTTGAAAGGAACTCTGGATGTGCCGAGGATAGTTCCGCCCCTTGTCAGGATACCTGAGAAATCAGAGATATCGAGCATCCTGTACTCGCCGTAGATAAGTCCCTTGTATCCGTCAAGGAATCCGTACAGCTCGATCTGCTCCCCTGAATTGACCAAAGACTTGACGACTCCTCTCATAGCCGCATTAAGAGCCTGACAGTCGCCGCCGCTGGTAAGTAACCCTATACGCTTCATAAGCCTTCCCCCTTACATTGTTGAACTAAAGATTTATTGTCAAAAGATGTATAACGGAAAATATTATACCATATTTCTAAGCTCGTAGGAAACCTCGCTAAGAAATATGGTACATGCCAAAGGGCATATCGGGATATTATCTGATCCACCCGGCTGCATATATAGGTATTGATTTCAGCCCGTCAATTTCTCCGAAGTTATTTTCAGAAAGACGATAGGCATAGCTTGGATCATATTTTTCACGATAGTTGCGCAGGCTTGTGGATCTGCGGTGACGTCCTGCCTTGATCTCAAGTGGAATAACGCCATCTTCCGTGTCCAAAAGAAGGTCTATCTCCATGCTCTGGTCGGGCTTGAAATAGTACATATTATCCATATGAGATGCCATCTGCTGTACTACAAAATTTTCAGCGAGGATTCCTTTGAAAAGATTGTCCTCTGAAGAACGAAGGTTCTTATATAGCATGCCGCTCTGTCTTGAAAGCATACCTACGTCCGACAGGTACAGCTTAAAGCTGTCCGTATCCTCATATACAGATAACGGTGATTGCGCGAAGGTACACTTTTTTACTTTTAGAACCATGCGGGAGGATACCAGCCAGTCTACAGGCAGCATAAAATCTCTTTTTGTAGCGTAGGTACGGACTTCTTTATATTTAAACTTAGGGTTATCATGCGCAAGCTGACGTGGTACAGAACGGTACGTCTCCTGTATTTTTACTCCCTCTGCAGGGCTTATTGTATACTTCGTCATATCCGCAAGATACTCATCCATAAGGGCGGAAAGAATGTTTGCGTCAGTATGCATCACATTCTTGTCTTGCTCTAAATAATCACTGACAGACCGCGGCATACCGCCTACATAAAGATAATCGTGATATAGCTTTAATGCCTTATCATGTATGGCGGAGCTTAACGGCTGCATAGATGAAACACTTTCACTAATGACCTCTTCCAGCAGCTCTTCCCCACACGCTGATAAAAACTCTCTGAAGCTTAACGGATACATCTGCCGAAAGGTTATCTTCCCCACCGGAAAAGAACCTTCAAAGCGATTCAGCTTTACGCCAAGGAGACTTCCTGCGCCTATTATGCGGTATTTTTTTTCAGATTCACAGAAATACTTTAAGGCTGTGACTGCCCGCTCGCTTTGCTGGATTTCGTCAATAAAGACAGCCGTATCTTCTTTAACTCGCTGCCCTGATATAATTTCTATCTCGCGAAGAATCCCTTCCGGAGTTAAGCCGCCTTCAAACGCTTCTATATATTCAGGCTGCTTTTCAAGGTTGAGATAAATATAATCGGAATAATTTTTCTCACAGAATTTCTTGATTATATACGTCTTGCCAACCTGACGCGCACCGATTACAAGCATCGGTTCAGGTGTTCCTTGCTTCTCCCATTCACATAGCTCCTGATAAAATACACGTTCCAAAAGCTTTCCCCCATGCGTTAGTAATGTCAGTTCGCGATATCCCTGTCCTGATTATAACGCAGTTTCGGTTTTTTTTCATTATTTTTCTGAAATATTTCGGTTTTTAAACGAGTTTTCAACGAGAGATGTCGGATTATGTCTGTGCAGAAACAATATACTATTATTTATTACATTACAAAGGACAAATGCCAAATGATGGCATTTGCCCCGCAATACATTTTCAATCTATACCTTTTCCTCTAAATAAGTCCTTTATCAGACTGTATAAGGCTCAAGAACCTTAAGCACGTCATCGATATTGTCCTCAGCGTGGATATTGAG
Source organism: Lachnospiraceae bacterium (assembly GCA_017455525.1). Taxonomy (GTDB): domain Bacteria; phylum Bacillota; class Clostridia; order Lachnospirales; family Lachnospiraceae; genus NK4A144. The sequence goes on along the minus strand of JAFTAP010000104.1, from coordinate 6,049 downwards.
GTCGATGGGCTTTGAAAGGTCAAGGCTGAAAATACCCATGATGGACTTCGCATCGATGACATATCTTCCTGACACAAGATCGAAGTCATAATCAAACTTCGTGATGTCATTCACGAATGACTTTACCTTGTCGATTGAATTCAGTGAAATCTGTATTGTCTTCATTATTCATCCTCCTTAAAACGTTAGCTCTTATAAATAAGATTTTTCTTGTGCAAATTTCATTACACGGCTATTATGATAAGGTCGTACTTTATAATTGTCAATGATAAAAGATAACGAAAAATAGATATTTTTATGGTTAAAACGGTCGCATTTCACAATCTTGGCTGCAAGGTCAACACATACGAAACGGAAAAAATGATGAAGGAACTGGCGGAACAGGGCTTTCTTATTGTGCCATTTGACCAAAAAGCGGATATTTATATAGTAAATACCTGCTCCGTCACCAATATAGCCGACAGAAAATCAAGACAGATGCTACACAGGGCGAGGGCGCTTAATCCCGATGCGGTGGTCGTTGCGGCGGGGTGCTATGTGAATACGCATGCGGACGGGGACAGCTCTGCAGGAAATGCCGGTTCATCAGAAAAGCCCGGTGCGGAGACAGAGGGCGTGGATATATGCATCACGAACGAGCAGAAAAAGGATATCGCCGATATATTGAATAAGTACCTTGCGACTCATGATTTCACGAATCCTTTCAACACGGGGGTTGATAGCATGAACCCTGGAGAATATCCCCCCTGTCAGCTACCGGAAATACAGACGATTCAGGCTACAGACGCATCGGATAATCTCAGCAAAGCCCTGCATACCAGATGCTTCATCAAGGTACAGGACGGCTGTAATCAGTTCTGTACATACTGTATTATTCCTTACGCAAGAGGAAGAATAAATTCAAGACCTGTATCCGAGATAATCACGGAGATACAAGATTATACGCAGGAAGACTACAAAGAATTCGTACCCACGGGCATACATATATCTTCCTATGGAAAGGACAGGCCGGAAGACGGTGAGGATCTGCTTATGCTCATACAGCGCATATCAGAGACAGAGGGCGTAAAAAGGATAAGGTTAAGCTCACTTGAGCCTCGCATCATCACAGAGGATTTTGCAAGAAGCCTTTCTAATATAGATCAGCTATGCCCGCATTTCCATCTAAGCCTGCAATCAGGCTCTGATACGGTATTGGGAAGGATGAACAGGCATTATACGACCGATGAATTCATGGAGTCTGTGGATATATTACGGTCTTATTTCAATGCTCCTGCTATAACTACGGACATCATCACGGGGTTTCCGGGTGAGACGGAGGAGGAATTTGCGGAAACCGTGGATTTCGTAAGGAAGGCTGATTTTTACGAGACGCATGTATTCAAATATTCAAGACGCAGGGGCACTGCCGCAGACAAGATGCAGGGACAATTGCCGGAGGCGGTGAAGCATGAAAGATCCAAGGTATTAATTGAGATGAACCGAAGGCGTAAGGAGGCCTTTGAAAATCTATATATATCAGAAAAACGCCGAACGGAGGTGCTTTTCGAGGATATGGAGAATGTGGGGGGCGTATCTTACAGGACAGGGTATACCAGAGAATATATAAAGGTGTATGATATAAGCGGAACGCATGGTGCCGGGGATATCGCAGATGGAACGCTTGCGAGACAAGGAAATATGGTTTTATTCGAGGGACAATAAAGCAATGGAATGTTATCTTGATAATTCAGCTACGACAAGGGTTGATGAAGAAGTCACGGCTCTTATGCATAAGATAATGCTTGAGGACTACGGGAATCCCGCAAGCCTTCATAGAAAGGGCTTTGAGGCGGAGAAGCATATCAGGACGGCAAAGGAAACCCTTGCCGGCATACTAAAATGCAAGGAAAACGAGCTTATATTCACATCCGGCGGTACTGAATCAGATAATACGGCGCTTCTGGGCGCATACTTCGCTAACAGCCGCAGAGGAAATCATATAATCACGACGAAGATAGAGCATCCAGCTGTGTCAGAAGCAGCAAAATACCTGGAAACCCTCGGTGCCAGGGTTGATTATCTTGACGTGGACGAAGCGGGACATATAAGCATTAACCGGCTTGAAGACCTGCTGTGTGACAATACTGTCCTCGTATCCGTGATGCACGTTAATAATGAAATCGGCTCCGAGGAGCCCATAGCAGAGATCGGAAGGCTCATAAATCAGAGAGAGCCGGAGTGCCTGTTTCATGTAGATGATGTGCAGGGCTTCGGGAAGATAAGGCTTATACCAAAGGACTGTCATGTTGATTTATTGTCTGCGTCATCGCATAAAATCCACGGGCCGAAGGGCGCAGGGCTTTTATATAAATCAGAAAGAGCGAAAATCACGCCATTGATCCATGGGGGCGGGCATCAGAGGGGCTATCGCTCCGGCACGGAGAATGTCCCCGGCGTAGCGGGCTTCGCACTGGCGGCATCAATGCTTTACAAGGATATAGAAAGCTCTTATGCTCACATGGAAAAGCTCAAGGAGAGCTTCATGGGCGGGATTTCTGAAATAGATAATATAAAAATAAACGGAGGGGACGTGCCATATATCATATCATTATCAATAAAAGACATACGCTCCGAAGTCCTTCTCCATGCCCTTGAAGAAAAGGGAATATACGTATCTGCAGGATCTGCGTGCTCTTCGAATAAGCCCCGGACCTCAGCTACGATGAAGGCAATAGGAGCGGAGCACTGGCAGCTTGACTCCACCATCCGCATATCCCTCTCTCCCCACACGACAGAGGAAGAGATGCACTATGCCGCAGAACAGCTGAAGGTTCTTGTTCCGCAGTTAAGAAAATTCGTGAGGAAATAACTACTCCTTAAGTCCGTCTATCGCCTCATGGCTTGCAAGGTAGCGGCCTTCTATCTCATAGAAATGCAGGTCGAAGTCTTTGTATAGCGGAAGCTGATCCTTGCCCAGCACATAGAGCAGAGTATCGTCATATCTGCCCTTCGTCATGTCGTCACGGAGTGCTTCAAGAGTGTTCTGTACCTTATTTTCAATAGGTCTTGCATAATAGAAATCATTTGTCGTCATACCGTGAAGATATGCGTAATACGTGAGATATTGGTCAACCTCTCCGTCCTTTATATCCATCACGATATGGTCATATCTTCCAATTACATCATCTATTGCTTTATTGCCGTCGAGGATACCTGTATATTCGTAATCTCCTTTAGCAAAAATGCCGTGTTTCTCCGTAATATACGGCGTCATGTCCGCTATCTGTATCACAAGGCATAAGGTCAATAATAGCCGGAATCTTTTTAGGTTTATATGCCGGTAAATAAAGACTATAACCCCTGTCATCAGCATATAGCAGACAGGCCAGATAAAGCGTCCGTTGCTCCTGAATATCCCCACGAAGGTTCCGAAAAGCTTGCCGAGATTTATATTCAAGAGCACCTTATCTCCCCAGGATATTTCGGGAATTATGCTGAAAATAATAAAGCACAGAGCTGTTATGACATAAAGCCATTTTCGTAAATTACCTTTTTGCACAGGTACTCCCATACCCTTATGTTTATCCTGTTCGTCGTCATTTATGTTCGCTCCGGCTTTTTTGAGGAAGCTTGCCTTGCCTACAATAAATACAACAGCAGTCACTACCACAAGAAGCAGAACTCCCGCTCCGAGATACCCAAAGCCTTCATATTGCAATAGAGTAACAGGAAGTCCCGGAAGAAGGGCAAAGTCCATCGAATTAAAGAAAGTATTTAAGTTCGCCTCATACGAGCCCGCTCCAAGGCTTGCCTTTGTCCCGCCCGTGAAAGCCCCGAAAACAAACAGGCATAATCCGCCTGCTATACAGAAATCAAAACCGTAAAGCAGGAACTTTTTCACGTCCTTATTCCTTATCAGATATTCGATAAGACTCATAGCCGTGATCCCCGCGCACATCGCCCATATATAAGGATGTATAAGAAGCGCTACGGCAGAAAAGCCCGCATATATCAGGCAATTCTTCAATGTATGCTCTTTAAGGTCAAGCCTCATCCACAGATAGAAAGCAAGCAGCATAAGCCAATGCGAGGTAAGAGATGTATGATAGAACATACGATAGATCAGTACCCAGTTCATGGAGTAGAATACCGAAGACACAATTGCTATCGGCACAGCTGCATCCCGGGAACTCGCAGAGATAGCTTTTGCTTCTTGTCGGGAGTCCTCAGAAACGGCTTTTAAATCATCCCGTCCACGAATAATTTCATAAATTATAAGCGCCCCTATCCCGCCGGTAAGCGCCATCGAAAGCAGCCCATAGATGCCAAGATACTGGAAAACCTGCGGCAATATCGGATTCAAAAGCTTGAAAATAAAGGCAAAGAGCGGTATCGCATCCGCATATATCACGGACATATCATGCGGACTGGACGCAGTCGTGATAAGTCCTAAAGGGAATTGCCAAGGGCTTGATCTATACATGCAGAAGCCGATATAATGCTGCGGCAGATCCCGCTCTCCCGTCGTGAATATCCAGTCGTCATAAAAAGGGTTCAGCACATACGGCCCGTAGATAAGTATAAAAAGAAATGCCCCTATGAGCATGGAAATGCAGAAAATAAATATGCGTTTATTCTTTTCCGACGATAACCAGCTCCTCGGTAGCATAAGCTTTCTCCAGCAAATCGTCTATCACATCGTCCAGATTTCTCTCGGACTTCTCTATTATCTGTAATTTAGGCTTCGTGACGGGGTGCTTCGCCACGAATATCGTACAGCAGTCCTCATAAGGCAGGATAGACGTCTCATAGGTTCCTATCTTCTCCGAAAGGTCAACTATCTCCTGCTTATCCATACCAATGAGCGGTCTGTATACAGGCATAGTCTTCACCGCAGAATCAGTAACGAATAAGGACTGCAGGGTCTGCGACGCGACCTGCCCTATCGACTCACCCGTGACCAGACCCAGACAGTCATTCTCCGACGCAAGATGCTCCGCTATCCGCATCATATACCGTCTCATGATTATGGTAAGCTCGTCATGCGGACATTTCTCATATATAGCAAGCTGTATATCAGTGAAATTAACGATATGCAGATACACAGGACCCGCATAAGCTGATATGAGCTTCGCAAGGTCAACTACCTTCTGCTTCGCTCTGTCCGACGTATAAGGAGGAGCATGAAAATACACTGCATCTATTATAACTCCCCGCTTCGCCGTCATGTACCCCGCAACAGGGGAATCTATACCGCCGGAGAGCAGCAGCATCGTCTTTCCATTCGTCCCGATAGGCATGCCGCCGGCTCCGGGTATCTCCTTAGAATAAATATGAACTATATCCCTTATCTCTACCCTGATATCAACTTCCGGACGATGCACATCTACATGCGTCTCAGGATATGCCATAAGCACCGCCTCACCCAAAGCCGCATCAACCTCCATAGAGGTCATCGGATAAGATTTATGAGCGCGTCTTGTATTTATCTTAAATGAAAAATTCTTATCATCAAAAACCTCACCGACATAGCTGACTATCTCTTTCCTGAGATTATCTATAGAGGTATCTTCCACATGAACCACAGGACAAAAAGCGATCACGCCGAAAACATGCTTTAGTGCTTCTTCTGCTGCGTCATGGTCATAGCTCTCACTCTTAACCTCGACAAATATCCGCCCGCCCTGATCCTTCGTCACGGCAAAGTTGCCATCGACTTTCTTAAGCGCATATTTAATCTGCTTCATAAGGGCGTCCTCGAATATATACCGATTCTTTCCCTTAACCCCTATCTCACCATATTTTATAAGGAATGACTTAAACATAGAAGGTATTTTATCATATTTCCGGGATGTTTCAACCTCACCCCCTGCACGTCAGGCAGGTCAGGTGGTGGCGCAGGACAAATTTATGTTTCCTGGCAATGAAAGATACGCAGCGGCATCTTCTGATGCCTGCTGCGTACCTACATGGAATATCAGATCTAGGATGTTGTCGTTTCTTACTTGACCGTCACGGTTATGACGTTCTTTCCGCCGTTCTTTGTGGTAACGGTCACTTTTGCAGT
>JAFTAP010000103.1 GCA_017455525.1 Lachnospiraceae bacterium | reverse complement strand
GGACGGAGCATGGCGAGAGCAGCTTGCTGCGGTGCTAAACAGCCAGTGGCTGTTTGCTTAGCACCGACCGTAGCGAAGCGAAGACGCCATGCGTAAGCATCATAAACAACGCAAAGGGGCTTTTGACCCCAGCATCATATGTATGGAGGAGGTTAGAGATGGCACTGTATACCTTCAAGGGGGGAGTGCATCCTTTTGACGGCAAGAAGTTCTCGAAGGACATGCCTATCGTGAAGCTGACGCCGGGCAAGGAGCTTGTGTTCCTTATGTCGCAGCATATCGGGGCTCCGGCTAAGGCGACCGTCAAAAAGGGCGACCGCGTGCTTGTCGGGCAGCAGATAGCGGAGGCTGGAGGCTTCGTGTCCGCACCGGTTCATTCTTCGGTATCAGGCACGGTAACTAAGGTCGAGAAGAGAAGGAACGCCGTAGGCGACATGGTGGATGCGGTCATAGTCGAAAATGACGATCTGTATGAGGCTGTGCCCGATGCGGAGAAGGCTTCGCTTGAATCCCTTTCAAAAGAGGACATCATAGAGAGAATAAAAACGGCAGGGGTCGTGGGCATGGGTGGAGCGGGCTTCCCGACACATGTGAAGCTGTCTCCGAAAGAGCCTGATAAGATCGAGTACGTGCTCGTGAACGGAGCGGAGTGCGAGCCTTATCTTACGTCTGACTATCGCTGCATGATAGAGCATCCCGATGAGATAGTAGCCGGTCTTGAATGTATCCTGAAGCTATTTGACAATGCTGAGGGAGTCATATGCATAGAGGATAATAAGCCCGAAGCCATAGCTGTAATGGAAAGGGCGGTGCAGGGACATCAGCGCATGAGTGTAGCGACCATGAAGACGAAGTACCCGGAGGGGGCTGAGCGCTGCCTTATAGATGCGATAACAGGGAGGAAGGTAAATTCAAAGATGCTTCCCGCCGATGCAGGCTGCGTCGTCGATAATATAGATACCGTCATAGCCGTGCATGACGCTGTGATTTTAGGAAGGCCGTTAATCAGCAGGATATTCACCATATCAGGTGACGCGATAGCTAATCCAAGGAATTACGAGGTTCCGGTAGGGATGTCATATCAGGAAATAATAGATGACGCAGGGGGCTTCAAGGAGAAGCCTGAGAAGCTTATCTCCGGCGGTCCCATGATGGGCTTTGCCCTGTATGACTTAAATATACCCGTAACCAAGACATCGGGCGCGATAACCTGCTTCCTTGAGGATACGGTATCGAAGCAGGAGGAGTCGCCCTGTATCAAGTGCGGACGCTGCGTAAGGGGTTGTCCTGCCCGCCTTGAGCCATATAAGCTGTGCGACCTTGCGGAGCATAAGGACATGGAGGGCTTTGATAAGGCGTACGGACTAGAGTGCGTGGAGTGCGGCTCGTGCAGCTTCTCGTGTCCCGCTAAGAGACCGCTCGCGGCGAATATAAAGGCTATGCGCCGAACGCTTATGGCGAGCAAGAGGAAGTAGAGGAGGGATAAGACATGGATGAAAGATATCAGGTTTCTGTCTCGCCTCATGTAAGAGACAGCATCACGACACAGAAGATAATGCTTGCGGTGATTATAGCATTGCTTCCCGCCTGTGTTATGGGCGTATTAAACTTCGGTCTGCATGCGCTTCTTATTCTTATATTAACGCCTGTGGCAGCGGTGGCTTCGGAGTATGTATATGAGAGGCTTCTGCATAAAAAGATAACGATAAGCGACTTAAGCGCCTGTCTTACAGGGCTTCTGCTCGCTATGAACATGCCGCCGGAGATCGCATGGTGGATACCCGTGCTGGGCGCGGTTTTCGCAATCATTATTATAAAGCAGCTATACGGCGGACTTGGGCAGAACTTCATGAACCCGGCGCTTGGAGCGAGATGCTTCTTACTTATAGCGTTTTCAGGACAGATGACGACCTATGCTTCAAAGGGCGGTTTTATTCCCACGGTATGGGATGTGGCAGGGACAACCGATGCTCTGTCAGGAGCTACGCCACTTGCCTACTTGAAGCTTGGAGAGCATTTCGACCTTAAGGCTTTATTCCTTGGAAACGTAGGCGGAGTTATAGGTGAGACATCGGCACTGCTTCTTTTAATAGGCGGTCTTTTCCTTGTATTCATAAAGGTCATAGAGATAAGGATACCTGCCGTGTACCTTGGAAGCTTCGCCATACTCACTCTTATAACGGCAGCGGTAAGGGGCTATAGCGATCCGTTCATATTCACTCTTGAGGAGCTTTGCGCGGGCGGCATCGTGCTCGGCGCATGGTTCATGGCGACGGACTACGTGACAAGCCCTATAAATCCTAAGGCACAGTACATATACGCTCTTATGCTCGGAATCCTCACCTGGATATTCAGGCTTATCGGCAAATCGTCCGAGGGCGTGTCGTATGCGATAATCTTCATGAACTGCCTCGTGCCGCTCATAGAGAACTACACGAAGCCTCTGGCGTTCAGTATCGTGAAAGAGAAGAAGGCTAAGGGAAAGGAGGAGCAGGCATGAAAAAAGAGACTACCTTAGGGCATGACATACTGATAATCACGCTCATAACTTTAGTAGCCGGTTTCCTCTTAGGCATAGTGCATACGGTTACGGCAGGGCCTATCACGGCGCAGCAGGAGAAGACAAGAATCGAGACGCAGAGGGCGGTATTTCCTGATGCTAAGACATTTGAGGCTATGGATGGGATAGATTCTGATGCAGGTCTTATTGCTGCGATTGAAGAAGCAGGACTTACCAAGACCTCTGTCAAGGCTGTCGATGTGGCGTATGACGGGACAGGCTCGGAGATAGGCTATGTCGTGACTTCCATGAATAAGGAAGGCTACGGCGGAGAGATAGAGATAATGACAGGGATCTCGACAAAGGACGGAGAGCCTGTGATCAACAGCATCGCTTTCCTTACGCTTTCAGAGACTGCGGGCATGGGAATGAAGGCTGACCTTCCTGATTTCAAGGATCAGTTTATAAATCTCACGCCGGGAGATAATTTCGTAGAATACACGAAAAACGGAAAGAGCGAGGCTTATGAGGTAGATGCGATAAGCGGAAGCACCGTGACTACAAGCGCTGTCACGAAGGCTTGCAACGCAGCTCTGGTCGCTGTCCGTTATCTGGAAGGAGGCGCAGAATGAATCTTAAGAAAGATACGCCGATAGAGAGGATATGGAACGGGATATATACGGAAAACCCCGTATTCTGCTTGATCCTTGGCATGTGCCCTACTCTTGCGACCACGACCTCCGCTTTAAACGGCGTTGGCATGGGGCTTTCGACGATGATAATACTTACGCTTGCAGAGCTTATCATATCGCTTTTACGCAAGATAATACCGGACAGGATGAGGATGCCTGCTTATATCGTAGTTATCGCATCATTCGTTACGATGGTGGACTTTCTGATGGAGGGCTTCACTCCTGGGCTTTATAAGTCTCTAGGCATCTATATTCCTCTTATCGTCGTGAACTGCATCATAATGGGGCGTGCGGAGGCTTATGCGGGCAAGATGAAGCCTGTGTCTGCTTTCTTCGACGGGATAGGAATGGGGCTTGGCTTTACGGTGGCTTTATTCCTTTTAGGCTCTGTGAGGGAGATAATCGGAGCGGGCACATGGTTTGGGATGAAGGTGACGCCTGCGTCATATGTGCCTGTGAATATATTCGTGCTGGCTCCCGGAGCGTTCCTTGTGCTCGGATGGCTTGTCGCTATCATGAACAGGCTTAAGATAGGAGCGGGGAGAAGACCCGGCGTAGATCCCACTCAGGGGAATATGTGCGGTGACTGCATGAACTGCATGAAGCTTGGACTATGCGGCGGTAAGGAAGAGTGTACGGAGAATGTAGTGGCATCCGTGAATGCGCCGAAGCCTGCGGTTGCGGCTGTTGCTGGTTCTAATGCGTCTCCTGCGGGTGGTACGGTTAATAAAGAAGAAGTGAAGGGGGTATAAGTCATGGAGATAATAATGATAGCGATAACCGCCTGTCTTATAAATAATGTGGTATTAAGCCAGTTTCTTGGGATATGCGCATTCCTCGGAGTCTCGCAGAAGTCGGATTCGGCATCGGGAATGGGAATGGCGGTTACCTTCGTGCTGACGCTTTCAAGTCTTGTCTGCGGGGTTATTTACAAGTTCTTGCTGATACCGTTTCATGTGGAGTATCTTAAGACTATAGCGTTTATTCTTATAGTGGCGGCTTTGGTGCAGTTCGTTGAGATGTTCACGAAGAAATTCGTGCCCTCGCTTTATGAGGCGCTTGGAATTTATCTTCCCCTTATCACGACTAACTGTGCGGTGCTTGGCGTTGCATTACTTAACGTGCAGAATGATTATGATATCTTAACCGGCACGGTTCACGGCTTTGCCACGGCGATAGGCTTCTGGCTTGCGATAGTGATACTTGCCTTTATCCGTGAGAAGATGGTATATAACGACGTGCCGAAGCCCTTCAAGGGCTTCCCGATAGTAATGATAACTTCGGCGCTTATGTCCATAGCGTTCTTCGGATTCGCAGCGCTGAAGTAGGGAGGGGGAGCGTATGACTACGGATATATTATTCGCAACCCTCATGATAGGGGGCATAGGGATCTTCGTAGGGGCTTTCCTTGGGATAGCCAGCAAGGTCTTCTTCGTGCCCGTGGATGAGAAGGAGGCTGAAATAAAAGAAGCGCTACCCGGTGCTAACTGCGGAGCCTGCGGTTATTCAGGCTGCGCAGCGCTTGCGGCTGCGATAGCTAAAGGCGAGGCTCCTGTTTCTGCCTGTGTAGTGGGGCAGCAGCCCGTAGCTGACAAGATAGCAGATATAATGGGAACCTCTGCGGACGCTGCGGTACGAAAGGTCGCTTTCGTGCATTGCCTTGGCGACTGCGAAAGGACGAGGGAGAATTATGACTACAGCGGCACGAAGAGCTGTATGATGGCGAAGTTCGCGCCAGGTACGGGACCGAAGTCCTGTAGGTACGGCTGCATGGGCTATGGCGACTGCGTGGCGGTATGCGAGTACGATGCGATACATATAGTGAACGGGATTGCGGTAGTGGACCCTGAGAAATGCGTGGACTGTGGCAAGTGCATGAAGGCTTGTCCGAAGGGGCTTATTTCCGAGGTTCCTTACGGCTATAAAGCCCATATCGGATGCTCTAACCCAGATTTTGGAAAGCCTGTCATGGATAACTGCAAGATAGGCTGCATAGCCTGCCAGAAATGCGTGAAGGGCTGTCCTTTCGAGGCTATCACGATAGAAAAGGGCTATCCCGTCATAGACTACGAAAAGTGCAAGAACTGCGGCAAGTGCATCAGGGAATGCCCGAGGAAGTGTATAGTATCTTGAATTTCATCAGAAATTCGAGATACGTATTTGGCAGGATTCAAAGAATCCTGTCCGTAGGATTGAAACACATGCTTCATTGGCATGTGTTTCAACCCGTATAGCGTGAAAGAATGAAATCATCATTATTCCCAATAGTTTTTATATTATATATAATTCTATTGTCAGGCTGCGGGGCAGAAGGCAAGGAGGCTTCCGGGACGGGGGTTTATTTTGACACTGTCGTGGATATCAGGATCTGCGATGGGGATGCTGATAAGCTGCTGGCGGAGTGCTTTGATATATGCGAAGAGATGGAGAATGTTTTTTCTGCACAGAAGGAAGGAAGCGAACTTTATCGGCTGAATCACAGGAATAGCAATTCCGTAGAGGTTTCAGATAATCTTGCTTCCTGCATAAAAGCAGGGCTTTATTATGGTGAGATATCGGAGGGGGCTTTTGATATTACTGTATTGCCGCTCAGAGAGCTTTGGGATTTTGAAGCGGAGGATCCGTCTGTTCCATCTGAATCAGAGATAAAAGAAGCTTTGAAAAAGGTTGATTACCAAAAGGTGCATTGCGAAGGAAATACTATCATATTCGATGACAGCGATACGCAGATCGATCTGGGTGGGATAGCGAAGGGTTATATATCGGCGAAGCTTAAAGCGTATCTTTTGGAGCAGGGCTGCAATTCCGCATTGATTAATCTCGGCGGAAATGTGAGCGCAGTAGGCAGTAAGACAGATGGCAGTGAATGGAATGTCGGCATACAGGAGCCTTTTGCGGAGCGGGGAACTGTGTTTGATACGGTTCAGATAGATAATAGATGCGTAGTGTCATCGGGAACATATGAGAGATATTTCACGGCAGATGGCAAGCAGTATCATCATATATTAGATCCGGGTACCGGCTATCCCGTAGAGACCAAATTGCAGCAGGTATCGGTTATAGGGACTGATGATGTACTGTGTGATGCCTTATCGACTATTTGTGTGCTTATAGGTGAGGATAGGGCTTTAGAATTGATAGAGAATGAAGCCTTGGATGTGGAAGTGATTTTTATTGATAACAACCATGAGGAAAAATGGCTGAGGGATTAGATGAAAATATAAAACCGATATCTGCAGAAGATGATTTTGGTGAAGAAAAATCATATAATATAAAAAGTGGTATTGCGCTATGGAGGAGGGCGGACCTGATACTGATCTGTTTCTGGATTTTCTTTGCCTTGGGACTTTTTTTATTTTCGATATTTAATATTAAAAATGCGGCTGAAAATCCTAAGCTTGAGATACTTATAGGGAATGAAATATATGGGGAGTATGAGCTTAGCGAGGACAGGACTATCAATATTGGCGATGGCAATATATGCGAAATCAAAAACGGCAGCGTGCGTATGACTTATGCGGATTGTCCGGATAAGACCTGCCTGCACAGCAGGGAGATATCCAAGGCGGGAGAGAGCATAGTCTGTCTTCCGAATCATGTTGTTTTGAAAATCACGGGTGGGAGCGACAGAGAAATAGATACAGTTGCGGAATGATGATATATGGAAGCAGGAAAGAATAAATCGTATAGTTACATAGAAAATAATGGCAACAAAAGGGTGGCCTTGCTTGCGATGCTTACCGCACTTGCGATTTTGATAGGATATGTGGAGTCGCTTATTCCATTGAATTTCAGCATACCCGGAGTTAAGCTTGGACTTTGTAATATAGTCATACTTATTACTTTAATTATGTTTTCGTGGAAGGAAGCTTTGCTTGTTTCTATCATAAGGATACTTGTGGTCGGACTTCTGTTCGGTAATGTATTCAGCATAGCTTACAGCATGGCGGGGGCTTTACTTGCTTTATGCATCATGGCTTTGTTGCTACGAATTGACCGCTTTGGCATGATAGGGATTAGCGCATCAGGCGGAGCTTCTCACGGCATAGGACAGCTTTTGGTTGCAAAAGCCGTGCTCCCGGCGTTGCCATTTGCGGGATATGCCTCGATTCTTATATTCACAGGATTATTGACAGGGTGCGTAGTAGGGCTTATAACATATGAGATACATAAGAGATTACTTAACTTGATGATTTGAAGAGAATGGCATACAATAAACGACAGATAGCTCTTTGATTTGGCTTCAAAGAAGGAGGCGATTTCTAGGAATATGACAGAGAGTTCTAATTTTGCGGAAGCGATGAGAAGGATAGGACTTAATGATACACAGATAGTTGACTTGGTTTTGGCTATTGAGGGGCGTATATCTTTAGATGAGATGGAAAAAAGATATAATGCCGCAAAAGGAGATAATGAAAAGAAGTAATTAAATTATAATAATTTTATAAGAACCGTTCGGTGGTTCATGCGAGATATCAGGAAAGAGATGAGCATGGGCATAATAGGGAAGAGGGGTGTGAAGCCCTCGCGATCCCGTCACCGTGATTTGCGTCAGGACAAAGGACGCATTAAGCCGGGAAACCTGCCGGACGGGGCAATGATAATGTGATGTATTGTGTGAAGATGCGTTACAGTGGTCCTAAGGAATCCACCAGGCTTCGCCTGATACACCCTTAGGACAAAAGTCACGAAGGATGGCTGCCGAATCATGAACCGACATAGAACGTGCCGGGTATTGTTTTGTTATGCTCTCCTTGTGACTAAATATAAAAAATACTCAAGGAGGGTTTTGTTTTATGAAGAGGAAATTGGTGGTATTGCTTATAGCGGCAATGACGGGAGTGATGCTTTTCGGATGTGGGAGCGCTTCAGGAAGCGGAGAATCAGCGGGGGCGAAGACGGCTTCCGAGGATGCTGATGCACAATATGCAGAGACGGAAGCAGAGCCTGCTGATAGTGCATCTGATGAGACGCAGGCCGAGACTTCAGAGACAAAGGCTGCGGATAGTGATACTGCGGATGTTGAAGAGGCGTCAGACGCAGAATCGGAAGAAGCGGATGAAGATGATGAAAACTACGAAACGGGGGACGCAGGATTGGACGATCCAAGGAACCAGGACGGGATAGGAGATAAGGAGATACTCGTCGTGTCCTTTGGCACGAGCTATAATGACAGCAGGAGGCTTACGATTGGAGCCATAGAGCAGGCGATAGCGGACGCTTATCCCGACTGGTCTGTAAGGAGGGCTTTTACGAGCCAGATAATAATAGACCATGTGAAGGAAAGAGATGGAGAGGCGATAGATAATGTTAAGGAAGCTCTAGACCGTGCCGTGGATAATGGCGTGAAGGAGCTTGTCATACAGCCTACGCATCTTATGGACGGCTTCGAGTATAACGATCTTATTGACGAGGTGGCTTCATATTCGGATGCTTTTGATAAGGTAGCAATAGGAGATCCCTTGCTTATTTCAGATGATGATATAGATCAGGTTGCGGGTATCGTGCATGACTCTACGGCGTCTTATGACGATGGAAAGACCGCCGTCTGCTTCATGGGGCATGGAACTGAGGCTGATTCTAACGCCGTGTATGATAAGGTGCAGAAAGCCTTTGATGAAAAAGGATATGAGAATTATTACATAGGTACAGTAGAGGCTACGCCCTCGCTTGATGATGTGATTGCGGCTATAGATGGAAAAGGGTATGATAGGGTAATGCTCCGCCCGCTTATGGTAGTTGCAGGGGATCATGCGAATAACGACATGGCAGGCGAGGAAGATGATTCGTGGAAGTCTATATTAGAAGCGGATGGCTATGAGGTCGTGACCGTGCTGGAAGGTCTTGGACAGCTTCCTGAGATACAGCAGATGTATGTCGCAAGAGCAGGCGAGGCTATAAAAGGCATTTGATATTTTGAAGTGTAAAATTATTATTCGTGAGGAAACGATGAAGGGGAAAAAGGGATATATAATAGCATTATTACTGGCTGCAATGCTCGCTGTAACAGGCTGCGGTGCAGAAACGGGACAGAATTCCGATATGGTGGACGGTAATGTGATACCGGCAGAGAGTACCGCAAAGGAAGAAAAGGCAGATGAAGATGCGTTAAGCGGGAATGACAAGGCAGTTTCTGAGGACGCATCGGCTTCGGAGAATAAATACTCCAAGGCTGCGGACAGCTCGGATTATACGACAAGTGACACTATAGATGACAGCGGTCTGACTCCTGTGACAGCGGATGAACTAAATGACGGTGATTACCTTATTGACATGGAATCAAGCTCGTCCATGTTCAAGGTCGCTGACTGCCTGCTGACTGTGAGCGGAGACAGCATGGAGGTCACGCTTCGCATAGAGAGCGACTCGTATTTATTCATGTATGCGGGGACAGCGAAGGAAGCGGCTGAGGATAAGGAAGAAAATTATATATCCTATGCGAATAATAATGCGGGCGATCAGCTTTACACTATGCCTTTAGAGGCTTTGGATAAGGCTTTAAGCTTCGCTTCGTATAGCAGGAAAAAAGAGCAATGGTATGACAGGACGCTTTTATTTGAGAGTTCCTCGCTTCCTGATGAGGCTTTTAAGGAAAAAAGATATAAGACCGCAGAGGATCTGAAAATAGAGGACGGCAATTACTATATAGACGTGGATCTGGATGGAGGTTCAGGCAGGGCTTCCATAGAGTCGCCTGCGCTTCTTCTGATACAGGATGGCTTCTCTTATGCGATGATCACATGGTCTTCTTCTAACTATGATTATATGGTAGTCGAGGATGATATGGTGATAGATGCGGAGATAGTCGATGATAAGTCCACCTTCGTGATACCCGTTAAGGGCTTTGATTACAAGCTTCCCGTGGTTGCCGACACGACTGCCATGAGCAAGCCGCATGAGATAGAATACACGCTGTATTTTGATTCGGATACCATAAGGGCGGCAGACCCTGAGGGCGTGGCACCGACCTATAAGGGCATGAAGCTTAAGGAGAAGATACGCCCTGATTACGCTACGGGTTTCACTATTGATGAATATGAAAATAATATTTATCGTATAAACGTGGGTAATGATAAGTATCTGCTTGTGCCTAAGATGACAGAGCTTCCGACGAACATACCGAAGGATGTCACTGTAATAAGGACGCCTGTGAGCAATGCCTACATTGCATCGACATCCAGCATGGATTTTTTTACTCAGATTGAAGGGCTTGAAAATGTCGCTTTCGCAGGAGCGGAGGCGTCGAAGTGGACGGACAGCAAGGTGTCCTCTCTTGTGGAAAGGGATACGATACACTATGTCGGTAAATATGATGCGCCCGACTATGAAAGCCTTATAACGGGCAAGGCGGATGTCGCCGTTGAGAATACCATGATATATCACTCTCCTGAGACAAAGGAGAAGCTTGAAGAGCTTTCTATACCTGTGTTTGTCGATCTTACGAGCTATGAGACTGATCCGAGGGGCAGGGTTGAATGGATAAAGATATACGGACTTATGACAGGAAGGTACGGCAAGGCGATAAGATTCTTTGATTCTTGCTGCAAGAAGATAGATGCCATGACGCAGTCGGACGGTGCTGAAGCTTCTAAAAAGGACAGCCCGAAGGTCGCTTATTTTTACATAAGCCCGAAGGGAAGCGTGGGAGTAAGGAATCCCGGAGATTATATTTCAAAGATGATAGAGATGGCGGGAGGGGAGTACGTGCCCTCTGATATAAAGGCATCCAAGGATAAGACCAGCTCATCGGTTGATATGTCGATGGAGGATTTCTATCTGAAGGTAAAGGATGCGGACATACTGATATATAATGGCACCCTTTACGGAGCCCCGGAGTCGGTAAAAGACCTTACTTCCGATACGGCTCTTCTGTCTGAGTTTAGGGCGGTGAAGGAGGGCAGGGTTTATGCCTCTGAAGATAATATGTTCCAGGCGACCTGTGCCGCTGCTGACGTGATATCAGACCTCACGGACATCATAAATAATAAAGCCTCGGATATGAAATATTTCAGTAAAACAGAGTGAGGCTTCGGTGTGAATACGTTCGTACTGGAAGCGTGGCGCATCAAGGGTTCGGGCAGTGAGAATAAATAAGAGACATTTTACCTTATATCTTTTATTAGTAATGATCACGCTACTGCTTGCCGTCGTAAGCGTCCTGCTTGGCACGGCGGCATGGGGCGATCCTTCTTACACCACTATAATAATGAATATAAGGCTTCCGAGGATGCTTGCCGCATTAATACTCGGCGGGGCTTTATCGGTGTCGGGGTATTTATTGCAGGTCTTCTTCGCAAATCCCATAGCGGGACCTTTCGTGTTGGGAATATCAAGCGGGGCGAAGCTTGTGACGGCGCTTGCTTTTATCGTGCTTATGAGCGGGGGATTCCATCTGTCGTCGCTGGAACTTGTGATTGCTTCTTTTATAGGGGCTAGTATCGTGACATTCGCTGTGCTTATGATATCAAGGAGAACGAGACGGATGTCGGTGCTGGTGCTGGCGGGAGTCATGATAGGCTATATATGCGCTGCGCTTACGGACTTTCTTATTACCTTTGCGGACGATCAGGATATAGTGAACCTTCATAACTGGTCGATGGGAAGCTTCTCCGGCATGAGCATGCAAAATGTGGGAATTGCGGCATTGCTTACGCTTATAGCTATGGCAGGGAGCATGATCTTAAGCAAGCCGATAGGGGCGTATCTTACAGGCGAGGAATATGCGAGGTCTGTAGGAGTTAATATACCCTTGTTCCGTTTTTTACTGATACTTGTATCTTCGCTGCTTTCGGCTACGGTGACGGCTTTTGCCGGTCCGATTTCATTCGTTGGAGTCGCCGTACCGCATCTTATGAGGAGATTTTTCAAGACATCAAAACCGCAGACTATGATACCGTCATGCTTCCTTGGCGGGGCGGCATTCTGCCTGCTCTCGGATCTGCTCGCAAGGCTTTTATTTGCGCCAACCGAGCTATCAATATCATCAGTTACAGCGGTGCTCGGAGCGCCGGTAGTGATCGTCGTATTAATGGGAAGGGCTGGGCGAGCACATGAATAAAGAGGGCGAAAAAAGAGATATCGCAGTGAGACTGTCTACTGCGATGGTGGCTGGCAATCTAAATACCGTGCATCCAGAGACGGATGAAAAACCAATAATAAAGAGTATGGATGCGGTCATAGGCTATAACGGAAAGCCTGTTGTTTCCGGCATGAATTTTGAGATAAAAGAGGGTGAGATAGTCGCCCTTATCGGTGAGAACGGAAGCGGGAAATCTACGCTTATAAAGACTATGATAAAAGAAATACCGCTTATATCGGGAAGCATAGAAGCTGACGGACGTGACATAAGGAAGCTTTCGGCACAGGATATAGCCCGCTTCATGGCTATAGTCATGACAGGGAATATAAGACCTGATTACTTCACCTGCTACGATATGATAGCTTCGGGCAGATACCCTTATACTGACGGCTTGGGAAGACTTAAGGACAAGGACAGGGAGACTATAGAGGAAGCGATGAGCCTCACAGGGACTGAGGGTCTTTCGGATAAATATGTCATCGACATATCAGACGGGCAGAGGCAGCTTGTGATGCTTGCAAGAGCCATAGCGCAGGAGCCAAGGCTATTGATCCTTGATGAGCCGACGAGCTTCCTTGATATAAGGCATAAGCTTTTATTCTCCGAAGCCGTGAAGAAGCTTGTAAACGACAGACATATATCAGTCCTTATGTCTATGCACGAGCTTGACATAGTACGTGATATCTCAGACCGTGTCGTAGCGTTAAAGGATGGCAAGATGGATCGGATAGGAGGCACATCGGAAGTTCTTAGCGTCACATATATAAAAGAATTATTCAGGCTATAACCTGGAAAATAGGTAATCATCCCGGGAATACCACTTGCGCGAAGGGGTGAATTTGGTATATAACGTAAGGCGGTAAAAAAAGAGGCATGAAAAGAGAGGCGATACATATATGCTCCTACCGACAATATATTATATTATCATATATCCCATAGAATTATTGTTGGAAATATGCTTTACCCTTATAAATCGAATGACGGGCAATCCGGGAATCGCGATCATAGGAGTAAGCATTGTCATCAATTTTCTTCTTCTCCCTCTGTACCTAAGGGCTGATAAGATACAGGAAGGGGAAAGGAAAAGACAAGGGAAGATACAGTCCTGGTCTGACCATATACGGAAAAACTTTAAGGGTGATGAAAAGGTAATGCTGCTTTCAGCATATTACAGAAAGATGGATTATCACCCGCTTTATTCATTAAAAAGCTCTATATCTCTTATTCTTCAGATTCCGTTTTTCGTAGCGGCGTATCACTTCCTTTCAAACCTGAATCTTTTGAACGGAGCTTGTTTTTTATACATACAGGATTTAGGAAGACCGGACGGACTGCTTAAGGCAGGGGCATTGACCATCAATATACTCCCGGTCCTGATGACCCTTATAAACTGTATTGCGGCAGTTATATATACATGGGGGACTCCTCTTAAAGAGAACATACAGATATATGTGCTGGCGGGGGTTTTTCTGATACTGCTTTATACATCGCCATCGGGGCTTGTGCTTTACTGGACTATGAATAATGTTTTTTCACTTGTGAAAAACCTGGTACTTAAGGGCCGGACCTTCAAATTGGAGGAGAAGGCATCTGATAAAGCCCCGGGACTTGCGGAATATCTTTTGGGGGGCATTACACTTACCTGCCTTATTGGGTTGACTATTCCGTCTGCTCTGGTAGCTTCCTCGCCCACGGAGTTCGTGGAGATGCTTGCATATAAAAAC
The DNA here is from genome assembly GCA_017455525.1 of Lachnospiraceae bacterium. Classification (GTDB taxonomy): domain Bacteria; phylum Bacillota; class Clostridia; order Lachnospirales; family Lachnospiraceae; genus NK4A144. The sequence goes on along the minus strand of JAFTAP010000103.1, from coordinate 20,039 downwards.
CCGTTGACCTATGTCGCCAGTACCTTTTGCGTTTCAGCAGGATTCTTTCTATGCTGGCTGTCAGTATTTTATGCCCTTGCATCGAATAAGGCCAAGCACCGTATATGCCTTATCATATGGGTGCTTTGCGGGATCACATTCGTTGATTATTTTCTTTTCGTCAGGGATACGGGAATCCTGTCATCGGAGCTTAGGTATAATGAGTTTCCTGTATTTACCGTGAATCAGATCCTGCTTCAACTTGGCGTTCTGGCTGTAACCGTTGCTGCCATTATGCTGATAAGAGTGAAAAAAACCGCTGCTATACGCGGAATCTATACAGCCTTCATAGCGTGCCTCGTGATTCTGACCGGTTTTAATATCGTACGGACGATCCGGATAGTATCCCGAACGGATTTCAATCTTTATGATGTTGATGTCGAGCCGTCCTTTAATCTTTCTACAAAGGGAAAAAACGTAATAGTGATCATGCTTGATAAAGCTATCTCAGGATATGTGCCTTATGTGATGGCTGAAAAGCCTGAGCTGAAGCAGCAGTATTCCGGCTTTACATATTACCCTAATACTGTATCCTTCGGTATGCATACAAATTTCACGTCTGCTTCGTTATACGGAGGATATGAGTATTCTCCGGTCGCTATGAATGCGAGGACGGATATGACCTTAGGGGAGAAGCAGGATGAAGCTATATCTGTTCTGCCGGTGCTCTTTGCGAATGAGGGATATGAGTCTACAGTTATAGATCCGCCTTATGCCGGATATACGACATGGCCGGATCTTTCGATATATGACAAGTACCCTGAAATAAAAGCTTACCATGCAAGGGGCCATTTTAGCGTGAGAGAATACTACGCCACTGTAGAAACATCGAGAAGGCGATCTTTTTTTATGTACAGCCTTGTCAGAGTAAGTCCGATGATCCTCCAGCCATATATATATGATAATGCGGAGTACCTGCGGGCGGAGAAACCCGGAGAGGTGAACTGGGATATCCTTACATGCTGGGGAGTCCTTAAAAATATGGCTGCGATGACAAGAATAAAGGATTCGGACGGTAACACCTTTATGATCCTGGATAATGAAATGACACATCAGCAGACTGAGTTTCAGTTGCCGGACTATGATCTTGTCGCCCATGTCAATAATGAAGGTCTGGAAAAAGGCTACCGGATTGATGATGAAGGAAATAGGCTTGAGATAAATGAAAGAAGAGATTACATCGAATATCATACCAATGCCGCCGCTCTTATAATGCTGGGCGAGTGGTTTGACTATCTTAAGCAGAACGGTGTATATGACAATACAAGGATAGTGATCGTTGCCGATCACGGGGATAAGCTTGGAAATTTCCCGAAACTGATACTTGATAATGGCACGGATATGGAGCAGGCGAACCCGCTTCTCATGTTTAAGGATTTCGGAGATGGAGAATTTAAGGAAGCGCACGACTTTATGACTAATGCCGACACGCCGGTTCTTGCATTGAAGGATCTGGTGGATGATCCGGTTAATCCTTTTACCGGTGGAAAGCTTGATGGTCATGAAAAGAATCAGGGCGTGCAATACGTGACCTTATCACATAATTGGTCGACCATTGACGAACCGAACACAGCCGATAAGATAAGGTTCACGACAGACGATGAACCGTGGTATTCCATACACGACAACATATTTGAAAAGTCATATTGGGTGGAGGTTCCGGAGCCCGGTACGGAATGAAAAATTTAACGCAAAAGGTCGGAAATTGTGGTATCATATCCCCATGCTTTTTAATTCAGTAGAGTTTGCGATATTCTTACCGGTTGTCGCTATAGTATATTTTATTTTGGAAGCGGGTTTTAAGAGTCGACGCGCAGCGTCGAATACGTGGCTTATTCTTGTTTCTTATTTTTATTATATGTATGCAGACATAAGGTACGGGCTTTTGCTTCTTGCGGTGACGCTTATATCCTATGGTTCGGGGTATATCATGAGGTATGTCCTGCATGAGACCAGGATGAGGAAGAGGGTCATGATACTTACCGTCGTGCTGCTTGTCGGGACGCTTTTCTTCTTTAAGTATGCCGGGCTTCTGTCATCTCTTGTTGCAAAGGACAGGGCTTTACAGGTAATACTTCCTGTGGGTATTTCTTTTTATATTTTTCAGTCGCTTACATATGTTTTTGAGATTTATCAGGGTAAGATGAAGCCTGTGTCTTTCATATCCTATGCAGCGTTCGCTTCGTTTTTTCCTGTGCTGCTCTCGGGACCTATAGAGAAGTCGTCTCATCTTTTGCCGCAGTTCGAGGAGAGGCATCATTTTGATTATGAGAGAATCAGGCACGGGCTTATCCGCATGGCTTACGGGTATTTCCTGAAGCTCGTGCTGGCGTCCAGGCTTGCTATAGCTGTTGATCTGATATACGACAATTATATGGATGTGACGGGGTATCAGCTGCTGCTTGCTACCTGTCTTTATTCGGTTCAGATTTTCTGTGACTTCGCTTCTTATTCAACGATCGCTATAGGCGTGGCGGAGATACTGGGCTTTAAGCTTACGGAGAACTTCACTCAGCCCTTCTTTACAGACTCGTGTGCCTCGTTCTGGCGGCACTGGCATATCACGCTTAATAACTGGTTCAGGGATTATGTGTATATTCCTCTCGGCGGGAACCGCAGGGGAACCTTTAGAAAATATCTGAATATTTTTATCGTGTTTACCTTGTCGGGGATGTGGCATGGGGCGGATATCACGTACATCCTGTGGGGGATGCTTTCGGGGCTTTTCCAGATAATGGAGGCGCTGATAGATCCGCTTCGCAGGCATTTCCCAAGATGGGTAAAGGTAATAATCACTTTCTTGCTTTTTACTTTTTCGATGTTCTTATTCCGTTCGGAGGATATCGGGAAGGCGGGGATTATAATCGGGAAAGTGTTTACTCAGTTTGATGCGGCATCTATGCTTACTACCTCGCCCTTTGAGTTGGGACTTGGAGTGTTTAATATGCTGTATCTTATTGCGGGGATTATTATACTAATATTATATGATTTGCTGAACGAAAGTACTGGGGATGCAGCAGCCCGCATTGCATCGAAGAGCACGCCGGTTAGGTGGTGCGTGTATTATATTTTTGTGCTGATGATACTAGGCTCTGCCGGTATCGGTACTCAACAGTTTATTTATTTTCAGTTCTGAATGAGATGAAATAGATGGGCAAGCTAAAGCTTTTCAGAAACTTCATACTGATTTCGATACCGCTTATAGTGCTGTGCGTACTTGCTTTTGCGCTTCCTATGAGCTATATGTCGGTAGAGTATGTGATGTGGGATGAGGAGTTTGAGAACTCTGCTTCGCCTTATATTGATGCAGACACGCTTATCATCGGGGATTCGAGGGCTAAATCCTCGGTGCTGCCCGCCCTGCTTCACGAGGATACATATAATATAGCGATAGGCGGGGCGACGCCTATCGAGATGTACTATGCGGTGGAAAACTATATAGAGCATAACGGTGCGCCTAAGAATGCGGTGGTCGTCTTTGCGCCTTATCATTTCTGTGATATAGATAACTGGGATCAGACGCTTTATTTTAATTTCCTTAGCGCAGAGGAGATTTTAGAGATTTATATGAAGGCTAGGGAGAGCGACGACCCGATAGTGGCAAAAAAAGGGCGGATTCCTGATATGATTTCATACAGGCTCAGGCTTCCGTCGAAGTATCTGGCGCAGATGTATGAGTCGAAATTCGTGGGGAATAAGGAAGCGAACAGGGCAAAGTTTGATTCAATAAGAGAGGATTTAGGCTACTGCGAATTTGGCAGTGCGGACGGGGACGACGGGCACACTTATGAGGTGCATCACGAAACCTTTGATTATTCTCCGCTTGTGGTCTATTATTATGAGAAGCTGATCGCTATGCTTCATGATAACGGCGTGAACGTGATCGTAGCGCAGCCGCCGATAAATCAGGCATCAGCGGATGCGCTGCATCACAAGTTTACTGATGGTTTCAGGGATTATATGCAGGATGTGGCTTTCAGATATCCTGATATGGAGGTCATATCGGAGATTCCTGTGTATGACAATAAGCTTTTCGGGGATTCCATCCATGTGAACAGGCATGGAGCGGAGGTCTATACAGAAGAACTTAAGAAATACATGGAGAGTATTGATTTTTGGGGAGAATAAAGCCAATAGGGAGATACATATTTCGGTTAACATAAAATTGCCAACATACTTTATTTTGAGTTTACATAATATAACATTTTAGGGTTAATGGGATGAATGGTATAGAGACAAAATTTTACAATGCTTTTATTGCGAAGGACAGGTGGATACTTTATTTCAAAGGGCTTGGGGTGACTCTTGAGATAGCGGTCATTGCTGGCATCATCGGTATAATCATAGGCTGCATAGTGGCTCTTATGAAGCTTTCGGAGCCGAAGAAGGGCAGGAAGCATACGATATGGTGGTATATCGCTACCGTATATGTGGACATCATACGAGGTACGCCTTCAGTGCTGCAGCTACTCATCATGTGGTTCATAGTTTTTTCTTCATCGAATAACGGCGTGCTCGTGGCTTCGCTTTCATTCGGGATCAATTCCGGCGCCTATGTCTCGGAGATAATAAGGGCGGGAATACTTGCTGTTGATAAGGGGCAGATGGAAGCGGGACGGTCGCTTGGACTTACTAAGGGACAGACGATGCGTGAGATAGTGCTTCCGCAGGCTTTCAAGAACGTGCTACCGCCGATAGGGAACGAATTTATCACCTTGATAAAGGAAACTGCTATAGTGGGATACGTGAGTCTCTCAGACCTGACAAGGACTGCGAGTCAGATATCGAGCCGGACTTATGAGGCTTTCATGCCGCTTATCGGCGCTGCAGTTATTTATTTCGTGATAATAAAGATTTTAACGCTTCTGCTTGAAGCTCTGGAGAGGAGGATGAGGCGAAGTGATCTCCGTTAAGGATCTGCGAAAGACCTTCAATGGTCAGGAAGTGCTTAAGGGCATAACTACTGAGATAGATAAGGGTGAGAAGGTTGCGATCATAGGACCGTCAGGCTCCGGCAAGAGCACGTTTCTGCGGTGTCTTAATCTCCTAGAGGAGCCGACATCAGGCGAGATATGGTTTGAGGATAAGCTTATAACCGATCCGTCGGTTGACATAAATAAAATCCGTGAGCACATGGGAATGGTGTTCCAGAGCTTTAATTTATTCGCTAATAAGACCGTAATGGAGAATATAACCCTCGCTCCCGTGAAGCTTGGCGTAATGGGGAAGGATGAAGCGAAGGAGAAGGCGCTGGAGCTTTTGCGTCGCGTCAATCTCGAAGAAAAGGCTGATGTTTATCCTGCGTCTCTTTCGGGAGGACAGAAGCAGAGGATAGCTATAGTGCGCTCGCTTGCGATGAGCCCGAAGGTTATGCTCTTTGATGAGCCTACATCTGCGCTTGATCCAGAAATGGTCGGAGAGGTGCTTGATGTTATCAAGGGACTTGCGGAGTCGGGCATGACTATGGTCATAGTCACGCATGAGATGGGCTTTGCGAGAGAGGTTGCGACCAGGGTTTTATTCATTGATGAGGGTATCATCATGGAGGAGAATACGCCGGATAAGCTATTTAACGCCCCGCAGTCGAAGAGATTACAGGACTTTTTGTCGAAGGTGCTGTAGGAATGCCCGGTCTTTATGAATGAATTTGCCATTTAGTAAGCCAGGAATTGCCTCTTTGATACTTGAAACAGTTACTTTATCGTGATATTATGCAACACGGTGATCAGGAACATGGCGGTTCCTGCATGAATAAATGTCTGCTTATATGCAGACTATAGATTGAATAGATTTGTTAAGTCGTAGGTAAGAAACTATAGAGGAGGAAATGATTTATGAAAAAGGTAATCAGTTTGATTCTGACAGGAGTTTTGGCAGTTTCGCTTCTTGCGGGCTGCGGATCTTCCAAGAGCGAAGCTTCAGGCGGTACAAAGGTTGATTCGGCTGCTCTTGCGGACGGAGTGCTGACTGTCGGCACGAATGCGGAGTTTCCGCCTTTTGAGTACGTGGGAGACGACGGACAGCCTGACGGCTTCGATATGGCTCTTATAAAGGCGATAGGCGAGAAGCTCGGCGTGGAGGTTGTCGTCGAGAATATGGAATTTGATTCGCTCGTATCATCTATCGGCTCAAAGACTGACGTTGCGATCGCCGGTATGACCGTCACCGAGGAGAGACAGCAGTCGGTTGATTTCTCGGAGCCATATTACAGTGCGGTGCAGCATGTACTTATTCCTGCGGACTCGACTATAGCGACTTATGATGACCTCGTAGGCAAGACGATAGGCTGTCAGCTTGGAACGACAGGCGACTTTATTATCGAGGAGATAGAGGGGGCGACCGATCAGCAGTATAATAAAGCCGTGGATGCGGTTAATGACCTTGTGAACGGAAGGCTTGATGCGGTAATAGTTGACAGCAATCCGGCGGGAGTTTTTGCTTCCAACTTCCCTGACAAAGTGAAGGATCTGAATGGTGAGGACTTCGGCTTCGGCATTGAGGAGTATGCGATAGCGCTTCCAAAGGGCGATACGGAGCTTAAGGAAGCTATTGATGTGGCGATCACGACGCTTAAGGAAGACGGGACCTTTGATAAGCTGGTGGATCAGTACATGGAGTAATAATAACTAAATAATGCGTTCCGTATCGGTTTTATTATCAATAATACTTGGATTAGTTTTTTTATCCGGATGCGGAAGTGAAGATGACTTAGCTATGAGTGAAGAGGCATCGGTTGTGGAGGAATCCGTGACCGATGCCTCTTTATCTCAGATGGTCCCTACCCCGTCCGTCACTGCAGGCGAGGCGGCTGAGGAGGCAGGAATAAATGCGAAGCCTCAGACGGAGCCTATTGCAGAGATATCAGCAGACGGCATATCAGCGGACAGTGTATCAGCAGACGGTGTATCGGATTATGGGGTTGATGAAGCATCTGATGAGACAGATGAAGCTGAGAGTCCTGAAGAGCAGTCGGATCAAGAAGAGGATATAGTAGATGGGACTGATGATGCTGGAGGAGTTTTCACTTCGGAAGCTATTCCTGATGCGGTATTCGCAAGAATGAGCGGAGTATCATTTCCTGCTGACTGCACTATAGCAAGAGAAGATCTGCGGTATCTTAGGCTTTCTTATTGTGATTTCAACGGGCAGAAGCAGGTCGGCGAGATGGTCTGTAATAAGAAGATAGCGGACGATCTTGTTTCGATTTTTAAGGAGCTTTACGCTAGGGGCTATCAGATTGAGAAGATGAGGCTTATAGATGATTATGGCGGTGACGACGATCTTTCTTGTGCAGATAACAACACTTCCTGCTTTAATTATCGCACGGTGGCAGGCTCTACTAACCTTTCAAAGCATGCTCTGGGGCTTGCCATAGATATAAATCCTTTTTATAACCCATACGTTACCTATCCGAATGGTGTAGAGCGAATATCACCGCCCGGCTCAGAGCCTTATGCGGACCGTTCGGCGGATTTTGCGCATAAGATAGGTCCCGGTGATGCGGCTTATGAATTATTCAGATCACACGGCTTCACCTGGGGCGGAAATTGGAAAACACTAAAGGACTATCAGCATTTTCAGAAAGTGGTTTAGAAATCGGGTTATATTCTTAGCAAGGTGGTTTCGATTATGGAAATATGATACAATACATTTCGTGTGTGAAAAATCGGGGAAGATAATTGCAGACGCATTGATCCTTGATGTGGACGGGACGCTTTGGGATTCGACGCCTATAGTTGCTAAGGCGTGGGCCAGGGCAGCAAGAGAGACGGGTTTTGCGGATATGGACGTAGAGCCTGACACATTGAAACAGCTTTTCGGTAAGACTATGGATGAGATCGCTCTTGCTCTTGTTCCTAAGGCTTCTAAAGAGCAGAGAGAGGCTCTCATGGATAAGTGCGTTATATATGAGCAGCAGGCTCTTGAAGATGATCCTTGCGATATTTGCTATCCGGGTGTGATTGATACGATCAGGAAGCTGTCGGAGAGAATAAAACTTGCCATCGTGTCGAACTGTCAGTCGGGGTATATCGAGCTTTTCATGAGAAAGACAGGGCTGACTGACAAGGAGATATGTGATAAGGAATGTTTCGGCGATACGGGGCAAGGCAAGACGGGTAATATTCTTGCCGTCATTAAGAGAAATGGTTTTAAGAGGGCTTATTATATAGGCGACACGGAGGGAGACCGCATTGCGGTAAGGAATGCGGGGATAGGGTTTATTTCCGCTGATTATGGATTCGGGAAGCCTGTAGAGGCAGACTTTAGGATCGACAGATTTGACAGGCTTTTGGATATGATTGAATTATAAATATATTTGACTATCAGGCAGGTAATGAGAGGAACAGATGGCGAAGAAGACTAAGGAAGAGCTGGAAAAGGAAATACAGGATAAGGTAAATCAGGAGAAGGAGAAGCGGGAGAAGGCTGTGGCCGAGGCTCCGCAAAAGGTGAACGCCTTAAAGGAGATATTCGACTGGATAGCAGTCATAGTTATTGCTATCCTTATTTCCTTTGTGTTGCATACCTTCGTGATAGTTAATGCTACCGTGCCGACCGGTTCTATGGAGACTACGATAATGGCAGGGGACAGAGTCATCGGATCAAGGCTTTATTATCTAAGGCATGATCCGGCGAGGGGAGAGATCATCATGTTTGATTATCCTGATGATCCCCGTACGCTTTATATCAAACGTATAATAGGGCTTCCGGGTGATCATATAGAGATTACCGGCGGAGTGGTTTACATAAATGGAGAAGCACTTGACGAGCCATATCTTGATGTGGTTACAGAGGGTGAGTGGGGGCCTTATGATGTGCCGGAGGGGTGCTACTTCATGATGGGGGATAACCGCAATGCCAGTGCGGATTCTAGGTTCTGGCAGAATACCTATCTGACAAGGGATGGAATCGTAGGCAAGGCGGTTTTTAAGTATTGGAAAGGATTTGAGAGGTTTAACTGATATGATTTCAAAGAAGATGGACGGGCTTGTGAATAATAACTCGGTCATCCGCCAGATGTTTGAGGAAGGAAAGCGTATGGCGGAGGAGTTCGGGTCGGAAAATGTTTATGATTTCTCGCTTGGAAATCCTAACGTGCCTGCGCCTGCCAAGGTCAAGGAGACGATAGAGCGGCTGCTTAAAGAGGAAGATCCGGTGGCGCTTCACGGATATATGGCTAATGCGGGCTTCCCTGATGTAAGGGCTAAAGTTGCGGATTCCCTGAATAAGAGATTCGGTACGGCTTTTACCGCTGACAATATCATGATGACTGTTGGTGCGGCAGGCGGTCTGAACTGTGCTCTGAAGGCTTTGATAAATCCGGGTGACGAGGTGCTTTCATTTGCGCCCTACTTCGTGGAATACAGGAATTATGTGGCGAATTATGACGGAGTGCTTAAGGAAGTGGCGCCGGACACGGAGACCTTCCAGCCGGATCTTAAGGCGTTTGAGGAGGCAGTAACGTCAAAGACAAGGGCGCTTATAATAAATAATCCGAATAACCCATCGGGCGTGATATATACGGAGGAAACGATAAGGGCTATCGCTGATATACTGAACCGTAAGCAGGCAGAGTACGGAAGCGAGATATTCATAATCTCTGATGAGCCATACAGGGAGCTTGTCTATACCGGCGCAGAGGTTCCTTATATTACTAAATATTATGATAATACCATAGTGGGATATTCCTTTTCCAAGACGCTTTCGCTTCCCGGAGAGAGGATAGGGTATCTCGTGATACCGTCAGAGGCGGCGGACCATGAGAGGCTTTTTCAGGCGGTGACTATCGCAAACAGGGTGCTTGGCTTTGTGAACGCCCCGTCTCTTATGCAGAAGGTCGTGGCGGAGTGCCTTGAAGAGAAAGCGGATATCGGATTTTATGCAAAGAACAGAGACGTGCTTTATGACGCATTGAAGGATTACGGATTTTCCTGCATCAGACCGGAGGGGGCTTTTTATATGTTTATCAAATCGCCTGTGGCGGATGAGAAGGAATTTGTTACGGAAGCAAAGAAAGAGCACATATTGCTTGTTCCCGGTTCGTCCTTTGCCTGCGCGGGATTCGTGAGGCTTTCGTATTGCGTGTCTTATGAGACTTGCGTTAATTCATTGCCGGGATTTAAGAGGCTGGCGGAGAAGTATGGGCTTTGAAGACAATATCAGAAAGGTAACTCCATACACGCCGGGCGAGCAGCCGAGGAATAAGGTCATAAAGCTTAACACTAATGAGTGTCCTTATTCTCCGTCGCCGAAGGTTATAGGGGCTATGCAGGATTTTGACTGGGAGAGGCTCAGGCTATATCCCGATCCTGCAATGACAGAATTTACAGAAAGCCTTGCAAAGCATTACGGAGTGAAGCCGTCACAGGTTTTTGCAGGCGTTGGCTCTGACGATGTGCTTTCCATGTGCTTCCTTACTTTCTTTGCGGGAGAGAAGCCGGTTTTATTCCCTGATATTACTTATTCTTTTTATGACGTATGGGCGGGAGTATACCGTATACCATACAAGGAAAAGAAGCTAGATGATGAATTCAGGATAGTGGCAGCGGATTATTATGAACAAAACGGCGGAGTCGTGATTGCCAATCCTAATGCGCCTACGGGAAGAGGGGAGAGCCTCGAGCTTATCGAAGATATATTGGAGCATAATAAGGACTCAGTAGTGATAGTCGATGAGGCATATATTGATTTCGGAGCGGAAACGGCCTTGCCTCTGATAAATAAATACAATAATCTTGTAGTCGTCAGAACGATGTCAAAATCCAGAGCGCTTGCCGGAATGAGGCTTGGATACTGCTTCGGAAATGAGAAGCTTATAAAATATCTTAATGATGTGAAATATTCTGTTAATTCCTATACGCTGAATATGCCTTCTATTGCCGTGGGGAAAGCGGCTATAGAGGATAAGGAGTATTTTGATGAGATAGTAGGGAAGGTCAAGGCTACCCGAGAATGGACGGCTAAGGAGTTTACTTCTCTTGGATTTACTTATTCTTCCTCTGATACGAATTTCATATTCGCGAAGCCGCCTGAGGGCTATAGCGGGGAGTATGTGTTTGAAAAGCTTAAAGAGCAGGGCATATACGTGAGGCATTTTAATAAAGAGAGGATAACAGATTATCTTCGCATTACGATAGGAACGGATGAGGAGATGAATATATTGTTCTCCGCATTGCGTGAAATATGTGATGTTTAGACTGCTTATCTTCAGTGTTTGCCTATGGGATACAGCGTTTGAAATATAAGGTTGAAAATAAGGAGAGTTGTAATGCTTACAAAATATTTAATCGTGTTTTTTGTTTCGATGGTTCCGCTTATTGAGCTTCGAGGGGCGATACCTATAGCTGCGGGAATGGGGCTTACAGATACCGTTCCTCATGTGATATCTGTATTTATAGTCGCTATAATCGGTAATATGCTTCCCGTGCCTATCATTTACCTCTTTGCGAGAAAGGTGCTCGAATGGGGGAAGGACAAGCCGGTTATAGGAAAGTTTTTCACGTTTTGTCTTGAAAAGGGTGAAAAGGGCGGACAGAAGCTTCAGGAGAAAGCGGGCAGAGGGCTTTTCGTCGCGCTTGCCTTATTCGTAGGCATCCCGCTCCCCGGTACCGGAGCATGGACCGGGACTCTTGCGGCATCTATTCTTGACATGAAGTTCAAGGAGACCGTTGTTGCCGCAATGGTCGGAGTCCTGCTAGCCGGAGTCATAATGATGACACTTTCCATAGCGGGAGTTTCGGCTTTCGGTGTCGTGGCAGGATAATAAGTTATCTTAAATGTAGGTAATAAACTCCAGCTCAACTCCGTTGGGATCTTCTACGAGGATATTGCGGAATTTGAGCTTTGGCACGTTGGCAGGAGTTTGGAGGCAGTTTATGCCGGCTGCCGTTATCTTTTCATATAATGCATCCACGTCTTCACAGTTAAAGGCAAGGTGACGATATATCCCGCGGGTTTTCACATGGGGATGTAGCTCGCCGAAATCGTCGTCATATTCGATAAGCTCAAGCTTTAAGCCTTCCGTCAGCTCGTAGTAGTACAGTCTGTGGTCTCCCATATCCACGGATTCAAGCTCTTTTAAGCCGAGAATCTTCCCATAGAATTCCTGACTCTTTTTTAAGTCAGTTACGTTTATAGTGATGTGATCCGGTTTTAGCATATATTTTTGTTCTCCTTTGCAGTTGTTATTACCTTTACTATTTTGATATTTTTGGACGCGCTTTGTCAATAATGTTTTATAAATTATTAGGGTGTGTGAGGGCTGCATATTGCGGATGCTATGTTAGGCTTGCAATTCGTATAACGCTGACATATAATTAATTCTGTTAATTTTCTTAGATGCATGACGGTATGTTTTTATTCGGGGCGCACATACCATTCTTTTGACCTAATGTCAATCAGTGTTCATGCTATTCAAGATTAACTTTAATGGCAGGAGCATGCGATTAGGGTAGAGGCTCCTGCTGGACGCATTGTTTTTATTTGCTGACAGAAAGGAGCTGATTTATGGGTGAGGCGGCTTATAGGATGGAGATTATGGATGATAACAGGGTTATGACCGAGGCGGATTATTATGCTCTGCCTGATGAGCGGAGAGTGGAGCTTATTGACGGGGTTATTTATGACATGGCGTCGCCTGGTGTGGCGCATCAAAAAGTGCTTGGAAAGCTTTACAGGAGCATAGCGGATTATATTGATTCTAAGGACGGGAAGTGCGAGATCATATTTGACCTCGACACGAGGCTTGACACGGCAAAAGATACGATTGTCCGTCCTGATCTGAGTATTATTTGTGAGCCGGATAAGCTTACGAAAAAAAGATGTGAGGGTAGTCCGGATTGGATAATAGAGATCGTATCTCCGAGCAATCCACGCAATGATTACCTGAGGAAGCTCGACCTTTATCAAAGGGTTGGCGTAAAGGAGTATTGGATAGTGGACCCGATGAAGAAGAGGGTTATAGTATATAGTCTTGAAAAAGATGCTTTCGAGATGACGCCGTATAACTTCAGGGATAAGATTAAAGCTGGGATTTACGACGATCTGACGATTGACTTTGCACCTATTGATGATATGATTTCATAGAAGAGTGAGGGCTTTGACAGAGGCATAGAGATATGGCAGTACAATATTATCTTATGAATAAGGACGTTATCGTGGCGGAGGTCGAGATGACGGAGTCTTATGGGGAGGAGAGGTTTGTCTTGAATAAACAGACAGATGATTATCTTCCCTATGGTTTTCGTGATATGAACCACTGGCTTGAGGGCAGGCAGGCGGCAAAGCATCGCAGACATCTGGCAGAGCTTATGAAAACCTGTGGATGCTATAAGAAATCCGGTTTTATTTCAATGACACGCTGTGCTTCCCTTACAGACAGCTTTTGGGTAAAGCGTGCGGATGATACCCTGAACTGGGCAGATGTGAATTTATATGAGAATAAATTCGATGATGTGGTTGCCCGTATAGCGTTTGACGGTACCGGCTTATATGGGCAGAAATTTTCTCCTACTACCCCGGAGCTTTCTACATCGGGCTCTTTTGAGAAGTGCTGGGTGAGGGATGATGAGGGAATAGCATTGGTGAAACGCGGTACGGAGGGAGCTTGTAATGCAGGCATGGAGCCGTATTCAGAGGCGCTTTGCTCACAGCTGGGAGATGCATTGGGATATAGGCATGTGCCTTATAAAGTTATGCGATATCATGATAAGCTTGCTTCTAAGTGTCCTGTTTTTACTGATGCTGACAGGGGCTTCGTGAACATGGCTGCATATACGGAGAAAGAGGCATTTGTTGAGACGATGCTTGAACTCTGTTCCTCTCTAGGTTGTGAAGACGATTTCCGCCGTATGCTAATATTCGATGCCGTCACCGTGAATGTAGACAGGCATTCGGGAAATTATGGCTTTGTCGTGGATAATGCGACAGGAGAGGTACAGGGATTAGCTCCGTTATTCGATCATAATCTTGCGCTGTTCCCTTATCTTATGGAGCAGGATGACGTGGAGGAATATTATCGGGGTCAGGGACCAAGGCTTGGCGGTGATTTCATAGAAACAGCAAGAGCCGTCCTTACGCCTGAATTAATGGCTGACCTTGTGAATCTTGAAAGCTTTGAATACAAAGATCCGGGCGAGGGCCTTCCTGAATGGAAGCTGAAGCTTTGTAACGAGCTCAAGGACCGGCAGATTAAGGCGATACTGGCATAAGATGGTTTTTGATGCTTCTGGCAAGATAAGAATAAAGAGATTGAATGAGGCGTTGCTTTCTGCCTCTGTTGTTCTTGTAGTTTTCTTAGGAGTTCTGTTTGCCAAGGGGATTTTTCCTTTTGGAGAGCTGCGTATAGATTATTATGATATGGGGCAGACTAATGCTCCGCTTTATTATCATATCTGGGATTTCCTGCATGGGCGGGGCGGGCTTTTTTATTCGTGGTACATAGACGAGGGGCAGAATCTCTCGATGGGAAGCTCCATACAGTGGAATATATCCGTTTTTAACCTTTTCTTTCTTTTCATAAAGCGGAGCGCAGTGATGAAGTCGCTTTCCATTTTCATGGGGATACATCTTTTCTTCATGGCTTTTAATATGAATCTGTTTTTGCGGCATACGATAGAGGCTCCGAAGTTTTACAGGATTTTATTCAGCATCGCTTATGGTATGACAGGGTTCACGCTGACGCATTATACGATACCGACTTATCTTGATACTGCGGCTTTGATGCCATTGTATCTTATCACTTTACATGATGTGCTGGTGAAAAATAAGAATGATGAAGATGCCGGAATGGGAGAGGCGAATGCCTCAAATAAATCAGGATTTTGGAGCAGATTTGCAGTTTACATAAAGCCCGTAACTTTGTATACCCTAATGACCGGTTATATGACAGGGCTTGGTTACTATATGGCGTTTATGAATTTAATATTCGTGCTTCTGGTATCGGGGACATATATCTTTGTGCTGTGCGGTGCGGAGATTTCGGATAAGGCGGAGAGGATACGTGTGAGGGGCAGGGCTGCGGCAAGGCTTGGTATCGGGACCTTCGGCGGGATAGGATTATCGGCTTTTATTCTGCTTCCTGCGGCTATGCAGATGATGCAGTCATCGAGGTTTAATTCCAATCTTTCGGGCGGGCTTTTCGACACGCTTCATGAGATACTGTGGGCTATAGGCGCGGATATGTATTATATCAAGTGGTGGCTGCTGTCGGGCAGTATAGCCGCTATAGTAATATTAGTTTGCGGGATGGCGCATTTTAGGAAAGAAATAAGAGAGCTGGTATTTTTCTTCCTCTTCTGCATGTATCCCTGTGCTTTGATCGTATTTGAATCAATAAACCTGCTGTGGCATATGGGAACTTATTATCACTATCCTGTAAGATGCGGTTATCTCGTGCCGATAGTACTGCTGACTACCGGGGCGTATTATGCGGGAAGATTTGAACGGGAAGCGGCAGAAAGGGATGGAAAAAACAATGAAAGAAAAATAGATGCGGCCGGAGCAGATAACAAGACCGGTCAGCAGGAAAATAACGAAGTCAATAAAGACGATGACAGGAAAGCGTTTGCGGAGAGTTATGTTAACTATAATAAGCGCTTCCTGATTGTTGTTGACATCGTTTCGATGATAGTGGGAATGGCTTTGATCCTTTATTACACAAAGCATGATGTATGGGAAATAGAGGAGCTTTTCAGGGTCTGGGTGATCTTTGCATTGGCATTGGGAGGTATCTATTTCCTGATATTAGTGGTTTTGAAGCGTCCTGCTTATATCGCCCCTGTTCTCATAATGGAGCTTGCGGTGACGGCCTTTATAGGCTATGGACAGCCCCATTTTACTGATAAATATTCGTCTGATCCGGAGCAGTCGGGGGATTACGTCGTGACAGCGCAGAGGCTTGCGGACGGACTTGATATCGCAGAGAGCCGGACGGACAGGATCAAGAATCCGGATACAACGCTTAATACGAATTATGGCTTTATCATGAGGCGGGCGACCGCCGGGGGCTGGGCGAATACGGTATCGAGGCCGCAGATGGACTCAGCTATAGCCTTGGGATACGGGGCGCATTTTATGAGGATACTTGATGCGGGCGGGACGTTGCTCTCTGATGCCATGCTTCATGTGACGGAGACTGTCACGCTTGAACCGATGCTATATACGGATGAGGCATGGGAGAAAGAGGGTGAGATGGAGAACTATGCTCTGCTTCTGAATAAATACACGCTTCCCTTTGTGATGAAGGCAGCAGATGAGAGGATGTCTCCTGAGGTCTCTGTTTATAAGATATCGCAGATGAATATAGACGATGCGACGAATACAATATATCACTGGCTTGCAGCAGGTACAGAGCTTGATGACAGCAATATAATGATAGATATCACGGACGAGGTGCGCAACGAGGAATATTATGTAAACTCAAAGAAAGCTTTGTATCTTAGGGAAGGAAGCTTTGATTCGCTTACGATAAATGGTGAGACGATCCCTGTGCCGGATATCGGGGACGCTTATGGGACAAGCTATCCGGCATGGTTTAATTCGGGGCTTCTGTATCTTGGTATTTATGAGGATCAGGAGATTGATATACAAGGGGCGGACGATCCACAGACGAGGTTTTATGAGCTTGATATTGATAAGCTGGAGGCTATTTGTGACTATTATGCAGGAGATAAGCAGGAGATCAAGACGGGAAGAAGCAGTGTAGATATTGAGGTTTCGGCGAAGGCTGGACAGATGGCCCTTATTCCGATGGCTTATGACAGTGGCTTTAAGGCGACCGTTAATGGTGAGAAGGCTGATATTATCAATGCGGCGGATCTATTTATGGAGATACCGCTTAAAGAGGGGGTGAATAATATCAGGCTTTCGTTTACTCCGAGGGGATTAGTACCCGGAATCATCATATCGCTTATTTTCCTGGGACTTGTGATCTTATTTACGTTACGTCCTGTAAAGACAGAGAGGATTTATGCGGGAAGCTATTATTTGCTTGCTTTGATATGGGGGGCTTTCGTAATCGGACTTTATCTGATACCATATATAGCATTCTTGATACATCAGATACAGAAGAGATTATTATGAAGTTAACATAAAATGGAGGATTTGAGATGAAAGAGTACAGACCTGTAAAAGAGGGAAAAGTAAGGGAGATTTATGATATAGACGACAGCCTGATATTGGTCGCGACCGACAGGATATCGGCTTTTGATCATATCCTTAAGAATCAGGTCACGGGTAAGGGCAGGATCCTTACGCAGATGTCGGTTTTCTGGTTTGATTTTACGAAGGATATCGTGGCTAATCATATGATATCTGCTGATGTAAAGGATATGCCGGAGTTTTTCAGAAATGAGCGTTTTGAGGGCCGGTCGATGCTTGTGAAGAAGCTTAGGATGCTTCCGATCGAGTGTATAGTGAGGGGCTATATCACGGGTTCCGGCTGGGAATCATATAAGAAGACCGGACTTGTGTGCGGTATACGTCTGCCTGAGGGATTAAAGGAATCAGAGAAGCTTCCTGAGCCTATCTATACGCCGTCTACCAAGGCTGAGCTAGGCGAGCATGACGAGAATATCTCTTATGAAAAATCTATTGAAGTATTGGAGAAGGAATTTCCCGGACATGGAAAGGAGTATGCTTCAAAGCTTCGTGACTATACCATAGCGATATATAAGAAGTGCGCTGATTATGCGGCTTCGAAGGGAATAATAATCGCTGATACCAAGTTTGAGTTCGGGCTTGATGAGGCGGGAAATGTAGTGCTTGCAGATGAGGTGCTGACGCCTGATTCATCAAGATTCTGGCCTGCGTCGGATTATGTCGTGGGACAGTCCGAGCCTTCCTATGATAAACAGTACGTGAGGGACTGGCTCAAAGCAAATCCCGACTCAGATTACGATCTGCCGCAGGATGTAATAAATAAGACTATTGAGAAATATCAAGAGGCTTACGATAAGCTGACGGATTGATGAATTTTGAATTGGAGGTACCATGAGACATATCACATTTAGTCCTAAGGGAGTCTGTTCTGTTCAGTTAGACTTTGATCTGGATGATGAGAATAAATTGCATAACGTTGCTTTCGTCGGAGGCTGCAATGGCAACTTGAAAGCAATAGGACGTCTGGTGGAAGGGCATGGAGCAAAGGAGGTCGCAGATATACTGCGAGGTAATGATTGCAAGATGCGCGGGACTTCCTGTGCGGATCAGTTTGCCATTGCGATAGACGGGGCAGTCTCATAACGCTATTTCATTACAGCGAAGGACTGTGATCCGAGTGTTATGCTTTCACTATCGAAGGCTGCTTCGCCAATTTTAAATAATATTTCATTTATATTTAATTCTTTTTTCAGTGTGACGCTGTTTCCGTTAGGATTTATCGCTACGATAAGGCTTCCCCTGCGGTAGACAAAGGGGCGGTCGGGTTCGCTGCATATTATTGAGAGGTTTGCTTCTGACTGAAGTTCTTTTTCGTCTTGTCTCAAAGCAAGGATCGACTTTACCGTGTTAAGCAGTGATGCCGGATCTTTTTCCTGAGCTTCTACTGTTGGAGCATCCTTAGAGCTGTCCACCGGCAGATAGAGGCTCTCTGCGCTTCCTGTAGAGAAACCGAGATTTTTGCTGTTATCCCATTGCATAGGAGTCCTTGAGCCGGTTCTGAAATAACCGCCTTCCTTAGTAGGAAGCTGCTGATAGCGCATGCCTATCTCGTCTCCGTAATAAAGGAAGGGCACGCCGGGCATCGTGAAGATGAAGGCGTAGAAAAGCTTAAGCTCTGCCTCGTCAAGATTGTAGCGTGGGCGAAGCGTGTCGTGATTACAGGTAAGGAGTGAGATATAACCTTTATCCTTGGTATCCTCGTACCAATCCATGTACTGGTCGAGGAAGCGGTTTATATTGCCGCCTGCGTCCTTCTTAAAATAGCTGTGATCTTCGCCCTTATGATTATCGTAATCACGTACAAGAGTAGAGTAGCCACAACCCGGATGATTCAAATAAAAATCCATGTCATAGCCTGCACGGAGCGCAAGCTTGGGATCGCCCCATTCCGCTACCATGGCGGCTTCGGGAAACTCGCATTCCAGCATACGGCGCACGTCGTGCCATATAGCGCCGGTGCCGGATTTCTTCTCGTCGTCATGCTTGACCAATGAAGAAGCCATGTCTACCCGGAAACCGTCGCAGCCCCTGCTCAACCAGAAACGCATCACGTCCTTTATCGCTTCTCTTGTGGCTATCGCTGCGGGAGCGTTCATAGGAGTCTGCCAGGACTCGGTGACTTCTAAGAAGCCATAATTCAAGGCGGGCTGGCACTTGAAGAAGTTCAGCACATAGGTTGCGCTGCGCTCACTTTCCCCGCCGACATAAGGCAGGTCATCCGCAGCCCTGAAGCAGAAATCAGTCCATATATAACGGTCGGAGTATTCATTCTTTTCATCCTTCTGGCTTTCCCTGAACCAAGGGTGCTCCTCGGAGGTATGTCCCGGAACAAGATCCAGCAGCACATGGATCCCTTTTTTATGCGCCGTATTGAAGAGCCTTACAAGGTCGTCGTTTGTTCCGTAGCGTGGAGCAACCTTCTTATAATCCCGCACATCATAGCCCGCATCCTTGAAGGGCGAATCGTAGCAGGGATTTATCCATAGGGCGTTGCAGCCTAAGTCTTTGATGTAGTCGAGCTTTTCTGTTATCCCGTTTATATCGCCTATGCCATCGCCATTCGTATCATAGAAGGACTGCGGATAGATTTCATAGAATACTGCGTTCTTAAGCCATGTAGCTGACATAAATTACCCCCTTTGCCCGAATAAATGTGGACTGTTTGTTTTGATGTTTTATATA
Organism: Lachnospiraceae bacterium; assembly: GCA_017455525.1. Lineage (GTDB taxonomy): Bacteria > Bacillota > Clostridia > Lachnospirales > Lachnospiraceae > NK4A144. The sequence continues at coordinate 158 of JAFTAP010000103.1, read as the reverse complement.
TGCAATGATACAATATAATGATGCTAGGGTCAAAAGCCCCTTTGCGTTGTTTATGATGCTTACGCATGGCGTCTTCGCTTCGCTACGGTCGGTGCTAAGCAAACAGCCACTGGCTGTTTAGCACCGCAGCAAGCTGCTCTCGCCATGCTCCGTCCATT